>NZ_JBEXDZ010000062.1:0-48827 GCF_040606085.1 Streptomyces sp. NPDC005485
GGGCGCTTTCCGGCTGGCGCCGCGCTCGCCACTTGGCGGGCCGCCCCCACGGGCAGGCCGTGCGCCGACCGCGGGCCGGTCATGGCCGGTCGTGGCCGGTCGCACAGTTCCCCGCGCCCCTGTCGGGCGCTACTGCCGGCGTCGCTCAGCAGCCCACGACGGTGCAGCTCAGCGTCCCCTCCCCCGGGGCAGGCCGGTGCGCCGACTGCGGGTGGGTCGTGGCTGGTCGCGCAGTTCCCCCGTGCCCCTGTCGGGCGCTACTGCCGGCGTCGCTCAGCAGCCCACCGGAAGCCCTGCGCCGCCAGGCAAAACCAGCGGCGGGAGGCTATCGCTGCGGTGGTGCGAACAGCTCGTCCTGGGCGCCTTCCCGGGCCGTCAGCAACGCGCCGCGTAGCACGGCATCGCCGCCCAGGGCGCTTGCCCGGACCTCGGCCGGCAATGGCGACATGCGGGCAAGCCGCTGCTCGACTCGGGCGGCGAGTACGTCGCCGCCCGCCTGCCCGACCTCGCCGCCGAGGACAACGCAGCCGGGGTCGAGCACGGCGACGACCGAGGCGGCGCCGATGGCGACGCGGTCGGCCAGGGCGTCGAGGAAGCGGGCGGCGGGGGCTCCGTCGGCGCCGGCCACCGCATCCCGCACCAGCGCCGCCGCGCGCGGCTCATGTGCCGTCGGCTCCGCCGTGAGCCCGTGTTCCATGGCGAGCCGGGCGATCGCCGCGGCCCCGGCGAGGGAGTGGAAGCCGCCTTCGCAGTCCGTCGCCGAGGGGAGGGTGGTCGTGCCGGGGACCGGGAGGAAGCCGATTTCGCCGGTGCCGCCGGAGGCACCGCGGCGGAGGGAACCGTCGAGGACGACGGCGGCGCCGGTGCCGTGGCCGAGCCAGAGCAGGACGAAGGTGTCGCGGTCGCGGGCGGCGCCGTCGCGCTGTTCGGCGAGGGCGGCCAGGTTGGTCTCGTTCTCGACGATCACCCGGGCCGGCAACCGCTCCTGGAGGGCGGCGACCAGCCGGCGGTGCCACTGGGGCAGGCCCGAGGAGTCGCGGAGTTCGCCGGTGGCGGGGTCGATGAGGCCGGGCGCGCCGATCCCGACGGTGTGCAGCCGCTCGGCCCCCGCCTCCTTCGCGGCGCGCTCCACGAGGGCGACCGCCTGCTCGACGGCGGGTCCCGTACCGGCGTCGTCCGCGATGGGCACCGACGCCCGGGCGAGCTCCGCACCCAGCAGGTCGGAGACCACCACGGAGACGCTTTCGGTACGGACGTCGAGGGCGGCGAGGTACGCCCGGTCGGCGACGATGCCGTAGAGCCTGGCGTTCGGTCCGCGCCGCTGCTCCCCCGACTCCCCCACCACCGCGATCAGCCCGGCGGCCGCGAGGCGCTCGACCAGGTCGGCGACCGTGGGCCGGGACAGTCCGGTGAGCTGCTTCAACTGCCCGGCCGTCAGGGGGCCTTCCTGCTGGAGCAGCCGCAGGGCGAGCCGGTCGTTGATGGCTCGGGCCGTGCTCGGGGACGCGGGTGCGGGCATGCCGGGGATCCTCCCAGATCACGCGGGCCGTACCGCCGTCGGCCCGAGGATGGCACCTTATCGCCTATCTATCAGGCAGGGTTCCTGATAGTTTACGGCGTCAGCACGGGAAGCAGAGCCGGGAGGGGCCGGAAGATGAGTGATGTGGTCTACGACCAGCGCGAGGTGAAGCAGGCCCGGTACGCGGTGGCCACCGTGTTCGCGGTGCACGGCGCGGTCACTGGCTCCTTCGCGACCCGGGTGCCGTGGATCCAGGACCACGCCTCGGTGGGTACGGGCCAGCTCGGGTTCGCCCTCGCCTTCACGGCCTTCGGCGCCTCCGTCTCGATGCCGCTCGCCGGCCGGATCAGCCACCGCTTCGGCAGCCGTACGGCCCTGCGCGGCCTGCTCGCGCTCTGGACGCTGGCCCTGACCCTCCCCTCTCTCGCGCCGAACCTGCTCGCACTGTGCGTCGCGATGTTCACCTACGGCGCCACGGCGGGCATGGCGGACGTCGCGATGAACGCCCTGGGCGTCGAGGTCGAGAACCGTCTCGGCAAGTCGATCATGTCCGGGCTGCACGGCATGTGGAGCGCGGGTGCCCTGGTCGGCTCGGCGGCCGGCACGCTCGCCGCGCACCTGGGTTCCGACGCGCGGGTGCACCATGCGCTGGCGGCCGCGGTGCTGACGGTGCTGGGCCTGATCGCCTGCCGGTGGGTGTTCGACCTGAGGGCCACCGAGGACGAGGAGCCGCCCCCGCGGTTCGCGCTGCCGCCGAGGTCGGCGCTGCTCATCGGCGCGGTCGGGTTCTGTGCGGTGTTCGCCGAGGGCGCCAGCCTTGACTGGTCGGCGGTGTATCTGCGGGACCGCCTGAGCAGCTCCGCCGGCCTCGCGGCCGCGTGCACGACGGGCTTCATGCTCACCATGGCGGTCGCCCGGATCGTGGGCGACGCGGTGGTGAACCGCTTCGGCACGGTGCGCACGGTCCGCACGGGTGGATTCCTCGCGACGCTGGGCGGCTTGCTCGTCGTGGTGGCCGGGAACCCGGCGGTGGCCATGACCGGCTTCGCGCTGATGGGCCTCGGCATCGCGGTCGTCGTCCCGCTCTGCTTCGCCGCGGCGGGACGCAGTGGCCCGAACCCGAGCCAGGCCATCGCGGGCGTCGCGACCGTGACGTACACCTCGGGCCTGGTCGCCCCCAGCGTGATCGGCGGACTGGCCCAGACGACGAGCCTGATGGTGTCGTTCATCCTGGTCACGGTGCTGGCGTCCGGGCTCGCCGTCTTCGCGGGCGTGCTGCGCGCGGGCGATCGCGACCGTCCGAGGATCAGCTCCCCGAGCGCGGCAGTCTCCAGCCCACGCTCCTGAACCGGTCGCTCAACGCCGCGGGGTGCGGCGGCGGTCACGGGTGGGGCTCCTGAGGAGTACGGGACGGGAGTGCGGTGGCTGAAAACCGCGGCTCCATCCCGAGCTGACGCTCAGGAGCCCTGGCCCGTGAGGACCCCCGCTCCGTCCGGGCTCAGCCGGCTATCGAGTCCAGTTGCTCGGCGGCGGGCCGCAGCGCCCACAGGTCGCCGCCGGGCGGTGCCTCCAGCTTCGGAACAGCGGCCTTGGCCGCCCTGTCCCCCGCGTCGGCGGCGGCGTGGACGACGTCGCTCGCCGCGTAACGGTGGAACTCGAGTTCCGGATACGGCCACGGCCGGGCCCCCGTGGCGGCGGGCAGCAGATAGTCGACCGCTCCGAACAGGCTCTGTCCGTCCGGGCCTCGGTAGGTCCAGAGGTTCACGCCGACATGCCGGCCGATGGCGGCGAGCCGGGTGTAGGCGACCAGGTCGAAGGTCGAGTAGTGCCAGCTGCGGGTGCGGGCCAGTTCCTGCGGCTGGCTCCCGTCGGCGGCGATCTGCGGGTCGATCCGCCGGGCACGGGAGTCCAGGACGGCCCGCCGGGCGAGATCCCTGTCGCCGGTGGCGTACGCGAGGGCGGCGAGCTGGAGGTCGTAGAAGGTGCCGTGGTTGTTCTTGGCGGCGCCCTCCTCCTTGCCGAAGGCGCTGTCCGCCAGCCAGTCGCGGAAGTCGGCGTTCCAGGCGCGCATCGCCGTCCGGTCACCCTTCGACCAGCCGGGAGCGCCCGTGTTCAGCAGGGCGATCGCGTCCAGGACGCTGGTGTAGGACTGCGAGAAGTCGATGATGCCGATGGCCCGGCCGTCGTACTTGCACGGGATGAACTGGCCGTGCTCCAGGTCGGGGTTCATCCGCGTCGCCGGGTCGAGGAACCAGGTCCGCAGGACGGCGGCGGCCTTCTCGGCGTACTGCTTTCTGCCGGTGTAGTACCAGGCGAGGGAGAGTTCGTACGTCGAGTCGAAGACCTTCTCGGCGTCCTGGCGGTCGGTGCCCGTGTCGACCTCGGGGTTGCGCTGCCCGTCGCGCTGGACGTAGGGGCAACCCCAGGGATTGTCGGCCGACTTGGGCTGCGAGGGCCACCAGTACGGGGCCTGACTGAGGTAGTCGTGGACGTCACCGCCCGGGGCAGGCCTCGGCTTGTCGACGACCGTCCAGGGGCCCTGGCCGAGCCAGTTGTCGGCGCGCGCGGTCAAGTCCCGCAGCGCTCCCTTCAGTTGGGGGTCTCCTTGGTCCAGGCGGACCTTCGCCTGCTGGAGCCGGGTGCCGTCGAGGACGACGGTGCCCGGCACCTTCGGCGCCACAGGCGCCACAGCGGCGGCAGGGGCCGGAGCGGAGGGGACGGCGACGGCGACGGCCGCACACACGGCCGCGGCCGTCAGCAGAATCCGGAAGCGGGGTCTTGCACTCATCCAGCACTCCCATCAGGGATACAGGTATGTGAACAGAGTTCATGAGTGGGACCGTGCGAGCGTAGGACCGCCAGGTGCGCATGACAATGGTCCGGACAAAGCTTCACGTACGAGGAAAGCGAACCCCCACCATGGATCTCGGCGTCCGCTGGAAACTGCACGGCGACGGGCGCACGCCCGCACCCGGAGCGGTGGTCCGCCCCGACGAACGCCTCTCGTGGCCGCGCACGATCGGGCTCGGCGCCCAGCACGTGGTGGCCATGTTCGGGGCGTCGTTCGTCGCACCGGTCCTCATGGGCCTGGACCCCAACCTGGCGATCATGATGTCCGGCGCAGCGACCGTGATCTTCCTGCTCGCGACCCGCGGCCGGGTGCCCAGCTACCTCGGCTGCTCGCTCTCCTTCGTGGGTGTCGCGGCGGTGATCCGCGCGCAGGGCGGCAGCAGTGCGACCGTGACGGGCGCGGTCCTCGTCGTGGGCGCCGTGCTGTTCCTGGTGGGGCTCGCGGTCCAGCGGTTCGGGGCGCGGATCATCCATGCCGCGATGCCGCCGATCGTCACCGGCGCCGTCGTCATGCTGATCGGCTTCAACCTCGCGCCGGTCACCGCCTCGACGTACTGGCCGCAGGACCAGTGGACGGCGTTGCTGGTGATGCTGTTCACCGGTCTGGCCGTGGTGTGCCTGCGCGGTTTCTGGTCGCGGGTCGCGATCTTCCTGGGGGTGGTCTTCGGGTACGGGATCTCATGGGCGTTCGACCGGATCTTCGGGAAGATCCACTCGGTCGACGCGAGCGGAAAGCTCACCGACCACTGGCGCCTTGATCTGTCCGGTGTCGGCAAGGCGGACTGGATCGGCCTGCCCTCCTTCCACGGGCCGTCCTTCCAGTGGTCGGCGATCCTCGTGGCGCTGCCCGTCGTCATCGCGCTGGTCGCCGAGAACGCCGGGCACGTCAAGGCGGTCGGCGAGATGACCGGCGATCCGCTGGACGACAAGCTGGGCACCGCCATCTCCGCGGACGGCGTCGCCTCGATGCTCTCCACCGCGGTCGGCGGCCCGCCCAACACCACGTACTCGGAGAACATCGGCGTGATGGCCGCGACCCGCGTCTACTCCACGGCCGCGTACTGGGCCGCCGCCGGCTTCGCTCTCCTCTTCGGCGTCTGCCCGAAGTTCGGTGCGATCGTCGCCGCGATCCCGGGCGGGGTGCTCGGCGGGATCACCGTCATCCTGTACGGCATGATCGGCCTGCTCGGCGCGCAGATCTGGCTCAACGCCCGGGTGGACCTGCGCAATCCGCTGAACCTGGTGCCGGCCGCCGCGGGCATCATCATCGGCGTCGGCGGTGTCACCATGAAGTTCACCGACACCTTCTCGCTCAGCGGCATCGCGCTCGGCACGCTCGTGGTGATCACCGGTTACCACGCCCTGCGGGCGATGGCCCCGGCGCACCTCAAGTCGCAGCAACCGCTGCTGGACGAAGGCACCTCGTCCTACGACACCGAGTCCGACGCGGCCTCTCAGCGCGCCAACTCGTAGGCGTACGCGGGCGAGAAGGTCCCCGGCGAGCCCTTGCAGCCGTCGGACTCGCCCGGCAGCTTGACCCAGAGATAGGCGTCGATCCGTGTCTCACCGGTCCGCAGGGTCGGCGCCTGTCCGATCTTCCGGCCGTCCGGATCGCACCACTCGCCGTCGGCCGGGGCGCCGTTGCCGTTGCGGCTGGTGTCGACGACGGCCCCCAGGCCCGCCGGGCCGCCCAGCGCGGACAGGACCTGACGGGCGTAGGCGATCTCCGCGCTCGTGCGGTGGAAGTTGGACACGTTGGTGAAGACGCCGTCGGAGGCGCCGGCCGAGGCGGCGCCCGCCTGCTTGAGGAGGGCGGCCTGCTGGGCGACCGGGTTCCAGTCGGAGTGGCCCGCGTCGAAGTAGACCCGGGCCTGCGGGTCCGCGGCCTTGAGGACGCGGCCCGCGCGGGCCAACGAGGCGAAGCGGTCGGCCCGTTCGCCCGTGGTGAGGCAGTCGGACTGGGCGATGGAGTCGGGCTCCAGGATCACGATGACCTCGCCGACGCCGAGGCCCGCCGCGAAACGGTCCATCCAGCCGTCGTACGCGGTGAGGTCGGGCGCCCCACCCTCCGAGGCGCCGCCGCAGTCGCGCTGGGGTATGGCGTACGGCACGACGACCGGGACGCGGCCCTGCGCGGCGGCGGCCGAGGTCACCGCCCTGACGCGGCCGGTGATGGTGGACGGCGTGAAGTCCGCGAACCAGACGGCGGCCGGGCGGTCGGCGATCCGGGAGGCGATGACCGCTCGCCGCGTGTCGCCGGGATGGGAGGAGACCCAGTCCAGGACCTGGGAGTCGGAGTGGCGGTAGAGCCGCGCGGAGGCGTTCGCCGTCTCCCGCGGGGTGGTCCTGGCGGGCTCGGGGCGCGGTTTCGCCGAGGACTTGACCGCCGAAGGGGAGGGCGAGGCCGGGGACTTCGACGGCGAGGGCGTGGGCACAGCGGGCTGTGGTCGCAGGCTCGGCGAGCGGGTCACCAGAGGCCTGGCGTCGGTCGACGGGCGGCCGTCGGCGAGGGCGGACATCACCCCGGTCGCGCTGCCGACCGCGACCACGAGCGAGGCGGCAGCGACCATGGCGCTGCGCCGGGCGGCCCGCCTGCGCTCGGCCCTGCGTGCGGCCAGGCGCTGGGCGCGTAAGCCTGACACCTGCGCTCCCCCCTCCGGCCGCGGCCGCGTTCCCCCGTTCTGGGGAAGCGTCCGGCCCGGCGGCAGTGCGGCCAGCCTAGGACTGGGACCCTGCCCCCATGGCGCAGTTGGAACACTTCACCCCTTCCGTATACGCAATGGACACCGTCGTCCTCCGCATGCGCGCCCTGGCCGCCGCCCTCCCGGAGCGGGACGGGATCGCGGTCTTCAACCGTGTCTACCTCGCCGTCACGGAGGAGATCGACCGGCGCCTGGACGCCGGGGAGTTCGCGGACACCGAGGCGGCGATCACGCTGGACGTGCGGTTCGCGGAGCGCTATCTGAATGTGGCCGAGGAGGGGTGGCCGCCCGCCTGCTGGCGGCCGCTGCTGCAGTTCCGTCGTCATCCCGGAGTACGTCCGCTGCAGTTCGCGCTCGCGGGCATCAATGCGCACATCGGGCACGATCTGGCGCTCGCGGTGGTGGACGCCTGCCGTACGCTCGGCTGCGAACCGGCAGACCTGGAGGACGAGTTCGACCGCGTGGGCGATGTCCTCGTCTCGTTGGAGGAGCGCATCCGCGAAGATCTGATGCCGGGCCCCGACGTCCTCCAGATCGCCGACCCGCTCACCCATCTGCTCGGCTCCTGGAGCCTGGAGCGGGCGCGCGAGGCGACGTGGTCGGCGGCCCGGGCCCTGTGGGCACTGCGCGGACTGCCCGATCTGGCCGAGGAGTTCGGACAGCGCCTCGACGGGGCGGTCGGTTTCGCGGGCCGCATGCTGCTCACGCCGCTGCCGGACTGATCCGGACACCTGGTGGCCGGTTCCCACCCAAGATCACCCGAACTCCGCGGTGAACGTTGTACGTTCGACACGATCTGACCACGTGTCGAAGGAGCGGTGGGCATGGCGACAAGGCTCGGACTCGGACTTCCCCAGAACAGGCAGTACGACCTCGGACGCGACGTGCCCGACGTGGCGCGCACCGCCGAGAACATCGGCTACGAGAGCCTCTGGGTGTACGAGCGGGCACTGTTCCCCGAGCCCGCCACCCAGGGCCTGTACGGGATCGAGGGCCTCCCCTGGCCGGACAGCTACCGCGGCGTGGCCGAGCCGCTGGTCACCCTCACGCTCGCCGCCGCTGCCACCGAGCGGGCCCGGCTCGGCAGCAGCGTCCTGATCGCCCCGCTGCACGTGCCCTTCCAGCTCGCCAAGTCCCTCGCCGCACTGGACTCCGCGAGCGGCGGCCGGGTCCTCGCGGGCTTCGGCACGGGCTGGTCCCACGACGAGTACGCGGCCGCGTCGGTACGGCCGTTCGAGGAGCGCGGGCAGGCGCTGGACGAGCTGATCGAGGTGTGCCGCGCGGTGTGGGGCCCGGACCCGGTGTCGTACGACGGACACCTCACGAAGATCGCCTCGGCCGCCGTCGGCCCCAAGCCCGCCCGGCCGATCCCGATCCTGCTGGCGGCGGGCTCGAAGAAGGCCCAGCGCCGTCTGGTCGACCACGCCGACGGCTGGCTGCCGGTGGGGATGGGCGCCGAGGCACTCGCCGCGCAGTGGCGCGGCCTCCAGGAGCTGGCCGCCGAGCGCGGCCGCACCGAGCCGATACTGACGGCCCTGCGCACCAATGCGCGCTACCAGGCCAAGGGGTACGACGGCGCCGACCGGGCCCCCTTCCGCGGCAGCGTCGACCAGATCGTCGAGGACCTGGCCGCACACGCCGAGGTCGGTCTCGACGAGATCCTGATCGACCTCCAGGGCTCCACACGCGACGCCGAGGAGCTCAAGGAGGTCGCCGCCGAGGTGTACGAGAAGGCGCGCGCGGCCGGGATTTGACGGTCTGTCAGTCCTCGGGCAGCTCGACCGGCGCGATCTCGTCGTAGACGTCGCCGGGCCCGGGGTTGGTCGGGTCGGTGGTGCCGCCCAGCTGGTGCATGACGCCCCAGACCGCGTTCAGCGCGGTCTGGACGGCGCCCTCCGCCCAGCCCGCGGTCCAGGAGATGTCGTCGCCGGCGAGGAAGATGCCGCGCTTGTCCGCGGCGAGCCGGTCCTGCATGAAGTGCGTGAACAGGCGCCGCTGGTAGCGGTAGTGGCCGGGCAGGTTGGCCTTGAACGCGCCCATGAAGTAGGGCTCGTTCTCCCAGGAGACGGTCACCGGGTTGCCGATGATGTGCTTGCGGATGTCGACGTTCGGGTAGATCTCGCCGAGCGACTTCAGCATGACCTCCATCCGGTCGTTCGCCGACAGCGGCAGCCACTTCAGGCTGTCGTCGCACCACGTGTACGAGAGGCAGATGACGGCGGGCTTGTCCGGGCCCTCGTCGAGGAGGTAAGTGCCGCGCGTCATACGGTCGGTGAGCGTCATCGACATGACATCGCGGCCGGTGACCTCGTCCTTGTCCAGCCAGAACGGCCGGTCCACGGGGACGAAGAGCTTGCTCGACTCCATGTAGTGCGTACGCTCGATCGCCGTCCAGTGGTCGATCGGGAAGAGCGAGTCGTCGCAGGCGATCTTGGAGAGCAGCATCCAGGACTGGGCGGTGAAGATCGCCGCCTGGTACGTACGGATGTCGCCGTTCGCGTCCGTCACCGTGATCCGGTTGCCGGAGGTGCGGTTGAGGCGCGTCACGGCGGGGCGCGGCTGCCCGTTCACGTGCAGGGTCGCCAGCGAGGTGCCGTAGGCCCAGTGCACGATCTTCTCGGGCTCGCGCTCCCACAGGCGCGTCGGCAGCTGCTGGGAGCCGCCGACGATGCCGCGGTGGTGGTCGTCGGCCTCGGTGTAGACGACGCGCAGGATCTCCAGGATGGAGTTGGGGAAGTCGGTGTCCCAGCCCCCGGTGCCGAAGCCGACCTGGCCGAAGATCTCGCGGTGCCGGAAGGACTTGAAGGACTCCGACTCGCACAGGAAGCCGTAGAAGGTCTGGTTGTCGAGCTTCTCGACGAGCTTCGCCCAGATCTCGCGGATGCGCGGGATGTCGCGCTCGCGCATGGCCTGGTTCATGTCGGAGAAGTCGGCGCCCTCTTCCAGGCAGGCGTTCCACGCGTTCATCACGTCGCGGTAGACCTGCGGCAGGTCGTCGACGGAGGTCGCGTAGTGCGACTCGCCTTTCAGGTCGACGACCGTCGAAGGCGTCGACTCCGCAAGGGGGTTGGGGAACGGCCGGGTTTCGAGGCCCACCAGGTCGATGTAGTGCTGCAGCGCCGTGGAGGACGGCGGGAAGCGCATCGCGCCCATCTCGGCGGTCAGCGCCGGGTCGCAGCCCTCGAAGCCGACGGTGCGCAGCCGGCCGCCGATTTGGTCCGCCTCGTAGACGACCGGCTTCAGGCCCATCTTCATCAGCTCGTACGCGGCCACGATGCCGGACAGGCCGCCGCCGATGACGGCGACCTCGGTGCCGTGCTCGGTCGCCGGTATCTGGCCGAGGCCCGCGGGGTGCGCGAGGAAGTCGTCGTACGCGTACGGGAAGTCCGGGCCGAACATGGTGATCGGCGGCTGCTGCACGTCGGCGTGCTGGACGGCGTTGGGCACGGTGGACGTCATGGGGTACGGACTCCTTGCGCGAAAGCTGGTGAGGGGAAGGCTGGTTGACCGCTCGTCAGATCAGGGACCCGTAGAGGCCGGGGCGGCGGTCCTGCAGATACGGGTTCGCCTCGCGCGAGGCCGCGAGAGCAACCGGGTCGGCGTCGGCGAGGACCAACTCCTCGCCGCGGCCCGCCCGGGCGCGCGCGACTCCGTCGGGACCGGCGAGCGCGGAGAGGCCGACGAACTCGAACTCCCCTTCCTGGCCGACCCGGTTGACGTACGCGACGTACATCTGGTTCTCGAAGGCACGCACCGGGACGAGGGACTCGGCGACGAACTGGAAAGGGTGCATCTGCGCGGTGGGCACCAGGAGGAGGTCGGTGCCGGCGAGGGCGTGCGCGCGGACGTTCTCCGGGAACTCGACGTCGTAGCAGATCATGAGGCCGACGCGGAGACCACCCAGCTCGGCCTGGACGACGGGCTGCTCGCCGGGCGTGAAGTGATCGCGCTCGAAGCCGCCGAAGAGGTGGGTCTTGCGGTAGTTCGCGAGGCGGCTGCCGTCGGCGGAGATCAGCTGGACGGAGTTGAAGACCGCGTCCGCGGAGCGCTCCGGGTAGCCGTAGGCGATCGCGACGCCGTGCCGGCCGGCGGTCTCGGCGATCGCGTCGGCGGACTCCCCGTCGGCGCTCTCGGCGAGGTGGGCGATGTCGTCGCCGATCGCGTACCCGGTCAGGAACATCTCCGGTGCCACCAGGAGCCCGGCGCCCGCGGCGGCGGCGCGGCCCGCGGCCTCGTCGAGAACCTTCAGGTTCACGGCGACGGAGCCGGGGCGGCCGGAGCTCTGGAGCAGGGCTGTGCGCATGCGTGTGCCTCACCGGTACGGAGGGGTTGGTGGGGGCCGGACGGGCCCAGATAGACGGTACGGTCGCCGGGCTGGGCCGGACAAGAAGGAGCCGTTGCGCGCCGGTGAACGATTCGTTGCGTGCACCACCGCCCCGACGGCGATTCGTTGCGCGCCCCGAGACGTACCCCGGGTCCTCCTGGAGGCGTAGGTCACGGCGGCGTCCCCGCCGGGCGGCGGAGGCCGGGTGACGTCCGCGGCCCGATGTACCCGGCGGGCATCGGCGGAACAGTAGTGGCTGTCCCTCTCACCTGCGGAAAGGACCGCCATGAACCGCGTCACCCGTTGCACGGGGATCGCCGTGCTCATCACCGCCGTACTGTTCACCGCCGGGGCGGCGGGATCCGCCGTGGCCTCGGGCGGAGACGACCATCACCGGCGCGAGGCCGCCGCGCTCACCGGCACCGCCAAGCTGTACCGCGTAGCGGGCGACGACATCACCTTCTCCTTCGACGCCCATCTGGCGGCCAAGGACAACGACGACCCGTCGAAGGCCACGGGCACGTTCCGCTTCAGCCACTACCTGAACGGCGACGGCGCGTACGCCAAGGCCAAGGTCGACTGCCTGGTCACCGGCGGCAAGGTAGCCGTGGTCTCCGGTGTCATCACCGAGTCCGACCTGCCCGGAGCCAAGGGCAAACGGGTCGGCGTCACCGTCCACGACCTCGGCCACCACGACCGCCTCGGCTACAGCTGGGCGTCGGTCGGCAATCCGGCGGAGACCAAGGACCTGCCCAAGTGCGTCAGCTCGGCGCCCTTCGAGAGGGTCAAGCAGGGCACCGGCGACTTCACGGTGGTGCCTTGGCAGCCGAAGTTCTAGTCGGTCCGGAAGGTCGTGATCACGGCCGCGTGGTCCGACGGCCAGTCGTTGTCCGCCACGTCGGGCCAGGGACGTGGGGTGCCGCTGACGAAGGTGCGGGAGTCGAGCACCTTCAGACCGCGGTGCAGGACGTAGTCGATCCGGTCCTGTGGCTCGGGGCGCCCGCTGCCGTCCTCGTGCTCCGCGTGGATCGGCGACCAGGTGTGGCCGGGGTGGGCGACCGGGTCGGGGTACGCCTCGCGGTAGGAGTCGCGCAGCCCCGCCGCCTCGGCCGCCTTGGTGACCGGCCAGGTCACGTGCGGCCAGTCCAGGTGCGAGGGCGCGTTGAAGTCGCCCACGAGAACCACGGGGGTGCTCTCGTCGCACGACTCGGCGATCCGCCGCAGCGTGTCCCGCATCTGGGCGAGCCTGACCTCCTCGTGGGCGATCAGTTCGCCCGCCGGGAGGCCGTCGAAGGCGGACTCGTAGGGCCCGTACGGCGTGTAGTGGAGGTGGGCGGTCCAGACGTCCACCTCCCGCGTCGCGCCGATGCGGATGCGCGCGCCGGCAGCTCCGTAGAAGCCGACGTCCGGGTCGCCGAGGCGGGCGGTGATCGGGTACCGGCTGAGGACACCGAGGTTCTCGCCGGCCCGGTGGTGGTGCCAGCCGAGGGCCTCGGCGAGTTCCTGGGCCGCGGTGCCGCCGGTCTCCTGGAGGCCCACGACATCGGCGCCGGTCTCCAGGATCACCTTGAGCTGCTTGGCCCGGTGGTCGTCGACCGGTGTGCCGCCGAGCCAGAGGTTCCAGCTCATGACGCGCAGTTCCCGGGGCACGACCAGGGCCCGCAGCAGAGCCGGGTCCACCTCCTCCAGGCTGGCCAGCACGGTCCGTCCGGGCGCCGGGCCGATCGGTGCGAGCGAGGGCACGGCGAGCACCGCGCAGCCCGCCGCCTCGGCCGAGGCGACCCCCGTCCCGGTGTCCTCGACGGCCACGCAGCCTGCCGGATCCACTCCGAGGGCACGGCAGGCCGCGAGGTAGGGATCCGGGGCGGGCTTGGTGTGCTCGGTGTCGTCGGCGGTGACGGAGACCGCGAAGCGTTCGGCTCCGAGGGCTTCGAGGACGGTGTCGGCGACGGCACGCGGCGACGCGGTGACCAGCGCGGTCGGTACGCCGTCCCGGGCGAGGGCGTCGAGCAGGCCGAGCGCACCGGGGCGCGGCACGATGCCGGTACGCACACGCTCGGCGAACTCCCGGTGCAGCTCCCCGGCGATCGCCTCGGCCGCCGCACCCGTGCCGCGCCCCAGCCAGGCGGCGGTGTGCTCGACCGGGCGCCCCAGCACCTCCGGCTGATCGGCTTCGCCGAGCGGTCTGCCGAGCCCGGCGGCCACCAGGTCCACCGCCTCCCACCACAGCCGCTCGGTGTCCACGAGCGTGCCGTCCATGTCGAACAGAACGGCCTGGAGGGTGGGTTGGGGGGTGGTGCGGTGGGTCACGGCGCTCTCTCTCGGTCGGCGGGTGGGGTTCAGTGCGTGCGCTCGGCGACCAGCACCGGCCGCTCGGGCAGCGTCACCGTCACGGCGGCACCGGCGACCAGCATGACGGCGTCGTGGGTCGGCAGGTCGGCCTTGACCTCGGCCGCGTCGGGGAGTCGTACGGTCACGCGGGTCGCGGCGCCCAGGAAGGCGGTGGCGACGACGCGCGCGGTGCCCTGGTCGTCGGCCGTGATGTGCACGGCCTCGGGCCGCACCAGCACGTCGACCTCCGGGCCGGCCGGCGGTTCCCCGTCGACGGGCAGCCGCCGGCCCAGCACCTCGACCGTGTCCCCGGTCAGCCGCCCCGGAATCCGGCTCATCGTGCCGACGAACTCGGCGACGAACGCGGTGGCCGGCCGGCCGTACAACTCGGCGGGGGCGGCGCACTGTTCGAGCCGCCCGGCCCGCATCACGGCGACCCGGTCCGCCATGGACAGCGCCTCTTCCTGATCGTGCGTCACGAACAGGGTGGTGATGCCGAGTTCCTGCTGAAGGCGGCGGATCTCCTCGCGCAGGGTGAGCCGCACCTTCGCGTCGAGCGCCGACAGGGGTTCGTCGAGCAGCAGGACGCGCGGGCGCAGAGCGAGCGCGCGGGCCAGCGCGACGCGCTGCTGCTGGCCGCCGGAGAGCTGGTGCGGGAACCGCTCGCCCTTGTCGGCGAGTCCCACCAGGTCGAGCAACTCGGCGGCCCGGGTGCGCCGTTCAGCCGTACGGACCTTGCGCATCCGCAGCCCGAAGGCCACGTTGTCGACGGCGCTGAGGTGCGGGAAGAGGCTGTACGACTGGAAGACCATCCCGGCGTCGCGGCGGTGGGCCGGGACGCGCGTGACGTCCTCGCCGTCGACCAGCACCTCGCCGGAGTCGGGGTGCTCGAATCCGGCGAGCATGCGCAGCGCGGTGGTCTTGCCGCAGCCGGACGGGCCGAGCAGGGCGAGCAGTTCGCCCGGCTGGACGGTCAGGTCGAGGCGGTCGAGGGCGACGGTCGGGCCGAACTCCCTGCGCAGGCCCCGGAATTCGACGGTGGCCGCCTTGCCGACGGCGGTCTTCTCAAGCGTGGTGGTGGTCATGCGTTCATCCCCGGGATGCGGCGGTACGGGAGCGTCCGCCGAGGCCGGCGAGCGCGAGGAGCAGTGCCCAGGTGACGAGCAGGCTGAGCACGGAGACGGCGACGGACAGCTGGGCCTGCGAGCTGCCGACGGTGTAGATCCACACAGCGAAGGGCCGGAAGCCGAGCAGCTGCGCCACGGTGAACTCGCCGAGCACCAGCGCCAGGGTGAGGAAGGAGGCGTTGAGCAGCGCGCCGCGCAGATTGGGCAGTACCGCCTGCACGAGGGCCTGCGGCCAATTCGCCCCGCAGCTGCGCGCCGCCTCGACCAGCGTGCGCACGTCCATGGCGCGCAGCCCGGCGTCCAGCGCCCGGTACACGAAGGGCAGCGCCATCACGACGTAGGCGAGAACGAGGACGAAGGGGAAGTCCGGGTTCTGGATCGCGACGAACGTCTCGAACAGCGGCGTACGGGAGAGGTGTTCGGGCCCCCACTTCAGGACCGTGCTGATCCCGGCGACGAACGCGATGGGCGGCACGACCAGCGGCAGCGAGCAGACGACCTCGACGACGGGACGCAACCGGGGCGCGCCGAGCCGCAGCGCGACCATGGCGGGCACCATCAGCAGCAGCACCACCGCGATGGTGGCGGCGGCCAGTTCCAGCGAGAGCACCAGGCTGGAGGTGAAGCCGTCGGCCGAGACGATCTGCCGGTAGGCGTCGAAGCTGACCCCGCCCGGCACGTCGACCGTGAAGATCACGGACGCGGCGAGCGGGACCAGGAAGTAGACGGCGGCGCAGGCGAGGACGGCCCAGCGCCACGGATTCAGGCGAGCCATCGTGCACTCCGTCGTTGCAGGGGCAGGTAGACGGCCATGACCAGGCCCGCGATGAGGACCATGCCGAGGCTGAGGGCGAGCGCCACGTTCTCCTGGCCGACCAGGACGTTGCCGGAGATGGCGTCGGCGATCTGCAGGGTGACCAGCGGGACCGAACTGCCCACCATGGCCGCGGCGGTGGCGTACGCGGCGAAGGCGCTGCCGAAGAGGAGAACGAGGCCGCCGAGCAGGGAGGGTGCCAGGACCGGCAGCGCCACGTGCCGCCAGTACTGGACACCGGTGGCGCCGTTGTTCTGCGCCGCCTCGCGCCACTGGGTGCGCAGTCCGTCGAGGGCGGGCGTGATGGTGAGGACCATCAGCGGGATCAGGAAGTAGAGGTAGACGAGGACCAGGCCCCAGAAGCTGTAGAGGTCCCAGCCGTGGTCCTTGAGGCCGAGGTGGGTGGTGAGCACACCGGCGTTGCCGAGGGTGGCGACGAAGGCGAAGGCAAGGGGGACGCCGCCGAAGTTGGCGAGGACTCCGGAAGCGGTGAGCACGGCCTCGCGCAGTGCGCGGGAGCGGGAGGTCACCACGGCCTGGGCGAGCGGCAGTCCGAGCACGGTCGCGAGTCCGGCGGAGACGGCGGAGAGCTTGACGCTGCCGAGGAGGGCGGTGAGGTAGGCGCCCTGCACGGAGTCCGTCATGTTGGACGCCGTGTACGAAGTGGCGCCGGTGGCCTGGTCCTTGACGGTGAAGGCGCCGTTCAGCATGGCCAGGGCGGGGATCCCGAAGGCGATCGCGACGAAGACGAGCAGCGGGAGGACGGCGAGCCGGCCGGGGGCGCGGCGCCGCCGCTGCTGGGGAGCAGCGGCGGTCGCCACGTCGGCCTCGGTGAGGACGGCGGTCATCCGGAGACGGCCTTGCCCCAGCCCTGGGCGAGGACGCCCTTGGCCTTGCTCTGCTGGGCCTCGGTCGGGAAGCTCGGCGTGCCCGACACCTTCGGGAGCTTGGCGGCGGCGGTCTTGTCGAGCGTGCCGGCCTTCTCCATGGCGGTCATCAGGGCCGGGCGGGCGTACCCCTTGAGCCAGAGGTTCTGGCCCTCGGCGCTGTAGAGGTACTCCTGCCACAGACGGGCGGCCGCCGGGTGCGGGGCGTCCTTGTTGATGGCCTGGGAGTAGTACTGGGAGAACTTGCCGTCGGAGGGGACCGCGACCTTCCAGTCGACGCCCTTGGACGTGAACTCCTCGGCGTACCCCGCGTTCAGGTAGTCCCAGTCGATGCTGATCGGGGTCTCGCCCTTCTCGACGGTGGCCGGGGTCGACTCGACGGGCGTGTAGTTGCCGTTCTTCTTCAGCTTGGCGAAGAAGTCCAGGCCGGGCTGGATGTCGTCGAAGGAGCCGCCGCTGGCCAGCGAGGCCGCCCACACGCCGCCGAAGGCCGAACCCGACTTGGTGGGGTTGCCGTTGAGAGCGACCTGGCCCTTGTACTGCGGCTTGAGCAGGTCCGCGAAGGTCGTCGGACAGGTCTTGACCCGCTTCGCGTCGCAGCCGATGGAGATGTAGCCGCCGTAGTCGTTGAACCACTGCCCCTTCGGGTCCTTCTGGCCCTCGGGGATGTCACCGAAGCCGGCCGGCTTGTAGGGCGCGAGCAGGCCCTGCTGGGCGGCGCTCAGCGCGAAGGAGCTGCCGAGGTCGAGGACGTCCGGCGTGCGGTCCTGTCCCTTCCTCGACGTCACGGCGCTGATCTCGTCCTGGCTGGAGCCGTCCGGGTTCTCGACCTCGACCTTGATGCCGTACTTCTTCTTGAACCCGTCAAGGAGGGCTCCGTAGTTGGCCCAGTCGCGGGGCAGCGCGATCGCGTGCAGCGCGCCTTCCTTCTTGGCCGCCTTGACCAGCGCGTCCATTCCGCCGAAGTCCTTTGCGGAGGTCGCGGTGGCGGCGCTCTTGCCGTCGGCGGTGGTCGACGCGTTGTCGGGGGCCGCGCCGCACGCGCTGAGGGCGAAGGCTGCGGCGATGGCGAGTGAGCCGCCGATGACGGCTGTTCTCGGCAGGGACACGGTCACGGTCTCTCCAGGGGGACGCACGAGGGATTTCAGGAGGCACGGCGAACTTGTCTGAACAAGTTGGCCTCAGTACGCCCTCCGCTGGTGTCCTGTTCGTAAACTCTGGCGAAACCCTGAGCCCCTATTCCCTGCACAATCCCGGGGTGCCCGGATCGCGCTCCGATCTCGATTAGGCTGATCACGCTGTGCACAGAGACCGAATCAGAGGGGAAGCATGCCGGCGCGACACGAGGAGATCGCCGACGAGCTGCGGCGGGCGATCGACCGCGAGGAGTACACGGTCGGCGATCTGCTGCCGGCCGAGACGGAGCTCGCGGCCGACTACGGCGTCTCGCGCGGCACGGTCCGACAGGCGGTCGCGGCACTGACCGCCGAGGGGCTCATCGGGTCGCGGCAGGGCGCCCGCCGGGTGGTGCTGGCCAGCCGCCGCAGCCAGAGCTTCGCCGAGCTGCGCAGCTTCGCGCAGTGGGCGCGCGCGATGGGGCGCGAGGCGACGGGGCAGGTGGTCGTCTCGGAGTACCGGCCGGCGACCTCGGAGGACTGTGTGCGCCTTCAGCTGGCGGCGGGCACACGGGTGCTGCACGTGCTGCGCGTGCGGGGCCTCGACGGGGAGCCGGTACTGCTGGAGCGGACCGTGTACGCGGACTGGATCTCCCCCGCCGTCGAGCGCATCGAGCCGGAGTGCCCCTCGGTGACGCAGCGGCTGTTCGAGGACGAGGGCCTGGTCTTCGCGTACGGCGAGCATGTCATCGACGCGGTGGCGGCGGGCGCCCGGGACGCCGAGCTGCTCGGGGTGCGCCGCAGCAGCCCGCTGTTGCGGGTCCGCCGGGTCACCACGACACGCGAAGGGCGCCCGGTGGAGTGGTCGGACGACCGCTACCGCTCGGACGCCGTGAGCTTCAGCGTGCACAACTCGATAGAGAACAACGCGCTGGCGCGGAAGACAGCCGAATGAGGCGGGCGTAGTACGTCGAGGTACTACGCAGACGCACCAGGTCGGCGTACTAGGTCGGCGAGCCCGCGGAGAACCGTCGCAGCAGCGGCGAAAGGACCAGCACGGACTTCGTCCGCTCCACGAACGGCTCCCCGGCGATCCGCTCCAGGACCCGCTCGAAGTGGCGCATGTCCGAGGCGAAGACCTGGACGACCGCGTCCGCCTCCCCTGTGACGGTGGAGGCGGCCACGACTTCCTGGTAGCGCTCCAGGCCCCGCTGGATGGTCTCCGGCGAGGTGTTGCGCCGGCAGTAGATCTCGACGAACCCCTCGGTCTCCCAGCCGAGCGCCGCGGGGTCCACCCGGACGGTGAAACCGGTGATGGCGCCGGTGGCCCGCAGCCGGTCCACGCGCCGCTTCACGGCGGGCGCGGACAGGCCGACGAGGTGCCCGATGTCGGCATAGGAGCGTCGGGCGTCCTCGGCGAGGGCGTGCACGATGCGTTCGTCGAGATCGTTCAGCAAGGTGGGTGGTTCACTTCTGTGCGGGTACTGCGGTGCTGTCGGGGGCGGCCATCCGGGACCGCCGGTAGCCGTAACTGAAGTAGAACACGAGCCCGACGGCCATCCAGACTCCAAAGACCTCCCAGGTGATGGCCGAGAGGCTGCCCATCATCCACACGCACAGCGCGAAGCCGATCGCGGGCAGCACCGGCGACAGCGGCACCCGGAAGGTGCGCCGCATGTCCGGGCGGGTCCGGCGCAGCACCACGACGGCGACGTTGACGAGCGCGAAGGCGAAGAGCGTGCCGATGCTGGTGGCGTCGGCCAGTTGGCCCAGCGGGACGGCGGCCGCGAGCACCCCGCAGAACAGCGACACGATGACGGTGTTGGCGCGCGGTGCACCCGTCTTCGGGTGGACCCGCGCGAACACCTTGGGCACGAGTCCGTCGCGGGCCATGGCGAAGAGGATGCGGGTCTGGCCGTAGAGCACGGTCAGGACGACACTGGCGATGGCGATGACGGCGCAGGCGGCGAGCAGCGTGCCCCAGAAGGTCTGGCCGGTGACGTCCTTCATGATCCCGGCGAGCGCGGCCTCGGAGTCGTTGAAGCGCCGCCAGGGCTTCGCGCCGACGGCGACGGCCGCGACGACGACGTAGAGCGCGGTCACGATGACCAGCGAGAGCATGATCGCGCGCGGCAGGTCGCGCTGCGCGTTCTTGGCCTCCTCACCGGCCGTGGAGGCGGCGTCGAAGCCGATGTAGGAGAAGAACAGCGTGGCACCGGCGGCGCTGACGCCCGCCATGCCGAGCGGCATGAAGTGCTCGTAGTTGCCGGAGCGGAAGCCCTGGATGCCGATCGCGCAGAACAGCACCAGCGCGGCGATCTTCACGAGCACCATGATCGTGTTGGCGCGCGCGGACTCCTTCGCGCCGCCCAGCAGGAACGCCATGGCGAGCAGCACCACGATGAGCGCGGGCAGGTTGAAGATGCCCCCGTCACCGGGCGGCGCGGACAGCGCGTCCGGGATGGTGACGCCGATCGTGCCGTCGAGCAGTTCGTTGAGGTACTCGCCCCAGCCGACCGCGACGGCGGCGACGGACACGCCGTACTCCAGGACGAGACACCAGCCGCAGATCCACGCGATCAGCTCGCCGAGCGTTGCGTACGCATACGAGTACGAGGACCCGGCGACCGGGATGGTGCCCGCCAGTTCGGCGTAGGACAGGGCCGAGAAGAGCGCCGTGAGTCCGGCGATCACGAAGGACAGGGTGACCGCGGGTCCGGCCTTGGGGACGGCCTCTCCGAGGACGACGAAGATCCCGGTGCCGAGGGTGGCACCGATGCTGATCATCGTCAGCTGCCACAGGCCGAGAGAGCGCCGCAGGGTGCCTCCCTCGCCCTGGCCACCCTCGGCGACCAGGCGTTCCACGGGCTTGCGTCGCATGAGACGCGTACCGACGCCCGGGGACGGTGGGGCGGGATGACTGCGGGACTGCGGGGGTGCGCCTTGGTCGAGCACGCATCGGCTCCTTCATCGCTGCCGGTCAGGGAGACGGGGACCGGCAGCGCCCCCTGGCAACGGAGACCCACCGAGCGGGGTCCCCGCCACACCACGTACAGCGCTCGACCCTATGAGCGATGCCTTCACGGGCGTAATGCAGCAACCTTGCGCATCTCCGCAAGATCGTTGCGTTCATCGCATTCCGGCGGATGTTCGTTGCGCGGCGCCTTCACCCCTGCCCGCCCGCCCCGCTCAGCCCTCGTCCGGGCTTCCGGCCACCGCCCGCGCCTGCGCCACATCCGCCTCGTCGAACCCCATCCGACCGGGCTGCCCGTGGACCGCCGCCTGCGTGTCGATCCAGCGGGTGTGGGCCTCCCAGGCCGCCTGCTTGCTGGTGCCGAGGGCGGCGCCGATCTGGGACCAGGAGGCGCCGGCCTCGCGGGCCGCGCGGATGGTGAGCTGACGGCCGTACGCCGCCTTGCGGGCCACGACCTCGCTCAGCGCGAGGAGTTCGAGGAGCCCGGTGCGGTCGAGCGCCTCGGCGTCGCTCCCGGCCCCGGCGAGCGACTCCCGTACGCGCAGTTCGTCGAGGCGGGCCACGGCGGTCAGCAGGGTGTACTGCGGCTCGATGCTCTCCGGTGTCGTCATCCTTCCAACATGCCGTCAGGTCCCCTTGACGTAAAGGGGACCTGACGGCATGACCGGATGTGCGACAGCCCCCGCGGTCGCACCGCAGGGGCCGTACGCGAGAAGGAGGCGCGTCAGTTCCAGCTGGCGTGCAGCGGCTTGCCCTCGGCGTACCCCGCCGCGCTCTGGATGCCGACGATCGCGTTCTCGGCGAACTCCTCCAGGGAGTTGGCGCCCGCGTAGGTGCACGAGGAACGGACGCCCGCGATGATCGAGTCGATCAGGTCCTCGACGCCCGGGCGGGCCGGGTCGAGGAACATGCGGGAGGTGGAGATGCCCTCCTCGAACAGGGCCTTGCGGGCGCGGTCGTAGGACGACTCGTCGCTGGTGCGGTTCTTGACCGCGCGGGCCGACGCCATGCCGAACGACTCCTTGTAGAGGCGACCGCCCGCGTCCTGCTGGAGGTCGCCCGGCGACTCGTACGTCCCCGCGAACCAGGAGCCGACCATGACGTTGGACGCACCCGCGGCGAGCGCCATCGCGACGTCGCGCGGGTGGCGGACGCCGCCGTCCGCCCAGACGTGCTTGCCGTACTTCCTGGCCTCGGCGGCGCACTCCAGCACGGCCGAGAACTGCGGCCGGCCGACGCCGGTCATCATGCGGGTGGTGCACATGGCACCGGGACCGACACCGACCTTGATGATGTCGGCGCCCGCCTCGATCAGATCGCGTACGCCCTCGGCGGCGACGATGTTGCCCGCGACGATCGGAACCTGCGGGTCGAGCGCCCGCACCGTCCGGATCGCGCTGATCATCGACTCCTGGTGGCCGTGCGCGGTGTCGATCACGAGCGTGTCGACGCCCGCGTCGAGCAGCTGCTTGGCCTTGCCCGCGACATCGCCGTTGATGCCCACGGCGGCCGCGATGCGCAGCTTGCCGTCGGCGTCCGTGGCGGGGGTGTACAGCGTGGCGCGCAGGGCGCCCTTGCGGGTGAGGATCCCGGCGAGCTTGCCGTCCGCGTCCACGGCGGGCGCGTAGCGGCGGTTGGCGCCGTCGAGCCTGTTGAAGGCGTCGCGCGGGTCGATGTCCGCGTCGAGGAGCAGCAGGTCGCGGGACATGACCTCGAACAGCTGCGTGAAGCGGTCCACGCCGGTGAGGTCGGCGTCGGTGACCACGCCGACCGGGCGGCCGTCCTCGTCGACGACGACGCCCGCGTTGTGCGCCCGCTTCGGCAGCAGGGCCAGCGCGTCGGCGACGGTCTGGTGAGGGGCGAGGACGATCGGGGTGTCGAGCACCAGATGGCGTCCCTTGACCCAGGAGATGACCTCGGTGACGACCTCGATCGGGATGTCCTGCGGGATGACCACGAGGCCGCCGCGGCGGGCGAGGGTCTCGGCCATCCGGCGGCCCGCGATGGCGGTCATGTTGGCGACGACCAGCGGGATCGTGGTGCCCGTGCCGTCCGGGGAGGAGAGGTCCACGCCCTGACGGGAGCCAACCGCGCTGCGGCTCGGGACCATGAAGACGTCGTCGTACGTCAGGTCGTACGGGGGCTGGATGTCATTGAGGAAACGCACGTGCTGCACATCCCAGTCGTTCGAGGTGACCCCCGGACAGGTCAGCCAGGGGGAAGAGCACGTACTTCATTGTCCCATGTCGGCTGGAATGCGATGCCCTCCCGGATCATCCAGGCTGGTCAGGTGACTACTGGTGGGATCCTCCAAGAGCCAGCGCCACGGTCAGCGGCGCCGTGCGGTCCGCGGCCTCGGAGAACACCTCCCGCGCGACCTTCCACTCGTCGGGCCGCGCCTTCGCATAGCCCTGCCACCCGGTGACGACCACGAGCAGCTCCCGCTCCGCGGCAACCGCGGGCCAGACCCCGGGGTCGGCGAGGCTGTCGGCGAGCGCGTCCCAGTTCCGCCCGAACCACTCCGGCAGCCCGAGCGCCCGCGCACAGCGCTCCATGAAGTCCGCCTTGTCCGCGACTCCGTCGAGGTCGAGCGTGACCACGTGCCGGTCCGCCCCGTCGTCCGTCATCTCAGTACCGCCCTGAACGACTTGTAGTGATCATCGGTGTAGTAGATCTCACCGCCCTGCCCGGTGACAATGCGCCGGGCTCCCCGGTCCCGCGAGCCGGGCGTCCGCACCGTGTACTCGTGGTAGTAGCCGCGCTGGTGGCTGGGCAGTTCCCGCTCGAAGTTCCCGAAGACGACGCCGTCCCTGGCGTACGGGAAGGGCCCGCCCTGGTCGATGAGGGCGAGCGTCTGCCGGGCCTCGGCCGGAAGCGCGGACGCCGCGACGATTCCCATGCCGTCCGGGACCCCGGCGGGCGCCGAGGCGGAAGAGGAGGAACCGGTGGCGGCGTCCGTCGACGAGGAACACCCGGTCAGCAGGACGGCGAGACATACCAGCAACCCCGCGAGCACACGGGGAACGGACCGCAGCACCATGTCGCCGATGCTGTCATGCCCGCCCCCGTGAAGCCCGCTGTCAGGGCCCGTCCGGGTCCGCCCGGTTGAGCGCCGGACGCGGCGTCGGTCCCGCCGTCATCAGGTAGTCCGCGGCCGAGGTGTCCGTCACCAGGCTGGTGACCAGCCCGGAGCGGAGCACCGCGTCGATGGCGGCGGCCTTGCGCTGTCCGCCCGCGATCGCGACGACCTCGGGGATACGGCGCAGCCGGTCGGCCTCGACCGTGATGCACCGCTCGCCCAGGTCCCGCCCGACCCGGCGGCCCTCGGTGTCGAAGAGGTGCGCGGACATCTCCGCGGCGACACCGAGCGAGGCGTAGTGCGCGCGCTCCTCGTCACTGAGCATGTCGTGCACCGTCGAGATGCCGGGCTCCCAGGAGCCGATGGAGACGCAGGCGACCGTCACCTTGTCGAAGTACTCGAAGGCGCGGGCGATGCCCGTCTGGTTGCGCAGCGCGGCCGCGGTGGCCGCGTCGGGCAGCAGCATCGGCGCGTAGATGGGGTGCGCGTCACCGCCGGACACCTGGGCGGCCCGGCGTACGGCCTCGACGGAGCCGCGCTCCGCGGTCCCCGCGTCGTACACACCCGTCAGCTGCACCACCGTGCACGGGGGCAGCCGGTCGAGGGCCGCCGCCATGTGAATGGTGGAGCGGCCCCAGGCGAGTCCGAGCACATCGCCCTCGTTGACCAGCTCGCCGAGCAGGTCCGCGGCGACCTCGCCGAGGTTCTCCGGGTCGGGAGAGGTCTCCTCGGCGTCGGCCGGGGACTCGACCACGACGGCATGCCTGAGGCCGTAGCGGGCGCGCAGCGCGTCGGAACGCTCTGCGTCCAGCTCGGCCGGGACTCGGATCTCGATCCTGACGAGATCCCGTTCAAGAGCGGTCTCCAGGACCCGGGCCACCTTGAAGCGGCTGACGCCGAACTCCTCGGCGATCTGGATCTTGGACTTGCCCTCAAGGTAGAAGCGGCGGGCCATGGCCGCCGCCTGCACCAGCTCAGCGGGTCCCATCCGCATGGCTGACCGGCCCGCCGACAAACCCGACACGGCGCTCTCCTCACTGCTGTTCACACTCTGGATACGCCGTTCATCCTTGCAGATGCGGCGGACTTGATCAGCCCTGATGGGCGGCGTTCACGTTCCCTTGGTTCAGTGGTCGCACGCCCATGCCGCCTTGGTGGTCACCGCGGCGGCCTGCTCGCGCAGCGCACGGACCGCCTGAGCGGGGTCCGAGGCGCCGTACACGGCCGACCCGGCGACGAAGACATCGGCTCCCGCCTCCGCGCACCGCTCGATGGTCGCGGCCGAGACCCCGCCGTCGACCTGAAGCCACAGCTCAAGGCCGTGCTTGCTGATCAACTCGCGGGTGCGGCGGATCTTCGGGAGCATGATGTCAAGAAACGACTGGCCGCCAAAACCGGGCTCGACCGTCATGATCAGCAGCATGTCGAGCTCGGGCAGCAGATCCTCGTACGGCTCGATCGGGGTCGCCGGCTTCAGCGCCATCGAGGCCCGGGCACCCTTGGCCCGGATCTCCCGGGCGAGCCGCACCGGCGCGGCGGCCGCCTCGGCATGGAAGGTGACGGAACCGGCCCCCGCTTCTACGTACTGGGGCGCCCACCGATCGGCGTCCTCGATCATCAGATGACAGTCCAGCGGTGTGTCCGTCGCACGCGCCAGGGACTCTACGACCGGCACACCGAGGGTGAGGTTCGGGACGAAATGGTTGTCCATGACGTCTACGTGGAGCCAGTCGGCTCCCTCGACCGCCTTCGCCTCCTCGGCGAGGCGGGCGAAGTCGGCGGACAGGATACTGGGGTTGATCTGCACGGCCATGACCCAAGCCTGCCATGCCCGGGGCCGGTTGCCCGCCCCGGTCCGGACCTAGGCCGTTCTGCGGATGTTGTCCACGGGGTCCGCATGCCATGCTGGGCCGCCCACCGGCTCCGCGTAAGAGGCAGGGACGACTACGGGGGTGGCCATGAGGCGGCTTGATGCCTGGAAGCAGGCAGCCATCCGGTTTGTGTGCGGACGGCGTTCCAAGTGGCTGATCGTGATCCTGTGGCTGGTGGTGCTCGTCGTCGCGGCACCGCTCGGCATGAAGCTGAACGACGCGCAGGACAACGACGCGCAGTCCTGGCTGCCGGGCTCCGCTGAATCCACCCAAGTCCTCGACATCTCCAACGAGTTCCGGCCCGAACAGATCCCCGCGGTCGTCGTGTACGCGCGCGCCGACGGGCTGACGACCAAGGACCGGCAGCAGATCGCCCAGGACGTCCAGCAGGTCAAGGCGCTGCACGACCACGGCATCCGCGGCGCGGAGACCCGCGGCCCGGTCTACGACCGCAAGGTGGCGCCGCGCGCGGCGCAGATCTACGTGCCCATCACGATGGACGCGCAGGGCTGGCAGCGCATCGCGCCCGCGGTCGACTCCATCCGCGACCAGGTCGGCAAGGGCGGCGGCGGGCTCGCCGTGCACATCACCGGTCCCGGCGGTACGTCCGCCGACTTCTCCAAGGCCTTCGAGGGCATCGACACCACGCTCCTGTTCTCCGCGATGACCGTCGTCATCGTGATGCTGCTGTTCACCTTCCGCAGCCCGACCCTGATCTTCGTCCCACTGCTCGGCGTGGTCGCCGCACTGTTCACCGCCCAGGCACTGATCTATCTCCTGGCGAAACACGCGGGCCTGACGGTCAACGGGCAGAGCGCGGGCATCCTCACCGTGCTCGTCTTCGGCGCGGGCACCGACTACGCGCTGCTGCTGGTCGCCCGCTACCGGGAGGAGCTGCGCCGCCACGAGGACCGGCACGAGGCGATGGCGCTCGCTCTGAACCGGGCCGGGCCCGCCGTGCTCGCCTCGGGAGCCACCGTCGTGCTGAGCATGCTGGTGCTCCTGGTCGCCGAGATGAACTCGACGCGAGGCCTGGGCCCGGTCGCCGCGATCGGCGTGGCGATCGCCCTGCTCGCCATGCTCACGCTCTTCCCCGCCCTGCTGCTGGTCTGCGGCCGCTGGATCTTCTGGCCGGCCATCCCGCACCTCGGCACCTCCGACCCGACCGAGCGGGGCGTGTGGGCGCGCATGGGCCGGCGTTTCGCGCGCCGCCCCCGGGTCGTCTGGGTCGCCACCGCGCTGGCGCTGGGGCTGCTGTCCCTCGGCCTCCTGCAGCTCCGCGCCGCGGGCATCGCCAACGCGGACGCGTTCACCGGCAGGCCGGACTCGATCGTCGGGCAGGAGGTCTCCGCACGCTATTTCCCGGCGGGCAGCGGCGATCCGCTGGTGATCGTGGCGAACAGGGCGCAGGGCGAACAGGTGGGCCGCGCGGTCGCGGCGGACCGCGGCGTCGTACCGACGAGCATCGGCGTGCCACCCGGCACCGCACCCGAGCACAACGGCCAGGTGCTGTTCGAGGCGACCATGCGCGACCCTGCCGACAGCGACGCCGCGAAGGCGACCGTCGAGCGGGTCCGCGACGCCGCGCACGCCGTACCCGATGCCGACGCGCGGGTGGGCGGTGGGACGGCGGCCCTGCTGGACATGGAGAACGCCCAGACCCACGACAACCTGCTGGTCATCCCGCTCGTCCTCGCGGTGGTCTTCCTCGTCCTGGGCATCCTGCTGCGCGCCCTGGTGGCTCCCCTGTTGCTGATCGGGACGGTCATGCTCTCCCTGGCCACCGCGCTGGGCCTGAGCGCCCTCGCCTTCCGTCACGTCTTCGACTACGCGGGCGAGGACGTCGCCTTCCCGCTGTTCGTCTTCGTGTTCCTGGTGGCACTGGGCATCGACTACAACATCTTCCTGACCACCCGGATCCATGAGGAGGCGGGCCGCCAGGGCACCCGTGCGGGCGTCGTGACGGGCCTGGCCGCGACCGGCGCGGTGATCACCTCCGCGGGCCTGGTGCTCGCGGGCACCTTCGCCGCCCTCGGCACCCTCCCGATGGTGGGCTTCGCGGAGATCGGCTTCGCGGTCGCCCTCGGCGTCCTGCTGGACACCTTCATCGTCCGCTCGGTCCTCGTCACCTCGCTCTTCCTCGACGTGGGCCCGAAGGTGTGGTGGCCGCACCGGCTGGCACACGAGGACGGCGGGAAGCCCGCGAGCTCCGCCGGGGCCCGTGACGAGCGGGTCAAGCCGTCCGGCGGATGAGGGCGAGATACATCGCGTCCGTCCCGTGCAGATGCGGCCACAGCTGTACGTCGGGGCCCTCGCCCAGGGCCGGTACGCCCGGCATGAGCGGGCGGGCGTCGATCAGTTCGGCGCTGCCGCCGTCGTAGTGCTTGAGGACGTCGTCGACGACCGCGCGGGTCTCGGCGAGGTGCGGCGAGCACGTCGCGTACCCGACGACGCCGCCGACCCGTACGGAGTCGAGCGCCGTGCGCAGCAGGTCGCGCTGGAGCGGCGCGAAGCCGTCCAGGTCCTCGGGACGGCGACGCCAGCGGGCCTCGGGGCGGCGGCGCAGCGCGCCCAGGCCCGTGCAGGGCACGTCCATGAGGACACGGTCGAAGGTGCCGGGCCGCCACGGCGGACGGGTGCCGTCGGCCGCGATCACCTGGTAGGGCCCGGGGTTCCCGGCGAGCGCCTTGGCCACCAGACCGGCCCGGTGGGGCTGCTTCTCGGAGGCCAGCAGCACCGCGCCGCGCTCGGCGGCGAGCCCCGCCAGCATGGCCGCCTTGCCGCCGGGTCCCGCGCAGCCGTCCAGCCACGCCTTGTCGGGCCCGTCGAGCGGAGCGTTGGCGAGCGCGATCGCGACGAGCTGGCTGCCCTCGTCCTGCACACCGGCACGGCCTTCGCGTACGGCCTCGATGGCGCCGGGCTCACCGCCCTCGCTCAGCCGCACGGCGTACGGCGACCAGCGGCCCGGCAGCGACGCCTCCTCGCCCAGCACGTCCAGGAGTTCACCGGCGGTGGAGCGGCCGGGCCGGGCGACGAGCGTCACCTCGGGCCGCTCGTTGTCCGCTTCGAGGAGGTCCTCGATCCCCGCACGCCCGCCCCCGAGGGAGTCCCAGAGCGCCGAGACGACCCAGCGCGGATGCGAGTGCACCACGGAGAGGTGGTCCTCGGGATCGTCCTCGTACGGCGGCGCGACCTGCTCGATCCAGGCGTCGAGATCCTGCTGCGCGACCTTCCGCAGCACAGCGTTGACGAACTTGGCCCGCCCGTCGCCCAGCACGACCCGGGCCAGCTCCACGGACGCGGACACGGCGGCGTGCGAGGGGATGCGGGTGCCCAGCAGCTGGTGCACGCCGAGGCTGAGCACGTCCAGCACGGGCGGGTCGACCTCACGCAGCGGCCGGTCGATGCACGCTTTGATGACGGCGTCGTAGGTGCCCTGGCGGCGCAGCGTCCCGTACACCAGCTCGGTCGCGAGCGCCGCGTCCCGTGTGTCGAACTTCTGCCCCTCCTTCTGGCGCTTCTCGCGCGCCTTCCGCAGCAGCGGGGGCAGGACGAGGTTCGCGTACGCGTCCCGCTCGTCCACGGCCCGCAGCGCCTCGAAGGCGAGGAAGCGGACCGGGTCCTTCTGGGGACGGCGGTAGGGCTTGCCGGGCTTGCGCGCCGGACGGGACTGCTCGCTCACGAAAAAGGTGCTCCGGATCCGGGATGACGTGTGCGTCCAGCGTACGGCGTGTGGGCCCGGCGACCACCTCTCGGTACCGACCGCTGCGCGGGTACCGCCACCGCCCCGTACTCAGCCGCGCGTTCCGCCTCTCGTCAGGTGCCGACCACGTCACCGGGGGCGATGCGGACGCCGCGGGCCCAGTCGGCGGCGCGCATCGGCTTCTTGCCCTGGGCCTGCACCCACAGCAGCTCCACGGCGTGCGACCCGGTCCCGACGTACACGTTGTTCTTGCCGACGGACAGCTCGCCCGGGGCGAGGTCCGTGCGGTCCTGCACCGCCACGACGTGGATCAGCTTGAGCCGCTCACCGCGGAAGAGGGTCCAGGCGCCGGGCGCCGGTGTGCAGCCGCGCACGACGCGGTCCACGCGCAGCGCCGGGGCGGACCAGTCGACGTGGGCGTCCTCGACGGAGATCTTCGGCGCGAGGCTGATGCCGTCGGCGGGCTGCGGCACGGCCTTGAGGCTCCCGTCCTCGATCCCGTCCATCGTCGCGGCCAGCAGACCGGACCCGGCGAACGCGAGCCGGGTGAGCAGATCGCCGCTGGTGTCGGTCGGCCGGATCTCCTCGGTGACCGTCCCGTAGACGGGCCCGGAGTCGAGACCCTCCTCGATGAGGAAGGTGGAGGCCCCAGTGATCTCGTCCCCCGCCATGATCGAGTGCTGCACGGGGGCGGCGCCACGCCAGGCGGGCAGCAGCGAGAAGTGCAGATTGACCCACCCGTGGGCGGGGATGTCGAGGGCGACCCGGGGCAGCAAGGCACCGTAGGCGACAACGGGGCAGCAGTCCGGCGCGATCTCCCGAAGCCGCGCGAGGAACTCCTCGTCCCGCGGCTTCACGGGCTTCAGCACCTCGATCCCGGCCTCCGCCGCCCGCTCGGCCACCGGGCTCGCCACCAGCCGCCGCCCCCGCCCGGCGGGCGCATCGGGCCGGGTGACCACGGCGGCCACCTCGTGGCGCCCGGAGGCGATCAGGGCGTCCAGAGCGGGAACGGCAACCTCGGGGGTACCTGCGAAGACAAGCTTCATGGGCGTCGACTGGCCTCTCGGGCGGGAATCGTGACACGCCCTGCGCGTAAGAGCGACGGGCAGCACCCCAGTCTATGGGGCGGGGGCGTCGAGGAACCGGTGGGCCTCGGGCCGCACGGGCGGTGCGGTGCGAAAACACCGGGGCCGGCCGAAGGCCGGGGCTCGAACACGCCTGCCCCGCCGGGGGCGTACGCAACGCCGCGCGCCCCGTGCATATGCCCTTACGCCCCTCCAGCGTGACCACTCACCCGGAAATGCGTTGGTCAAGAAAGAGTTGACCACAACGGGCCGCAATCGCGGCCCGATCCTTTTCAACGCCGGTTCGAGAGGCTTGTTCATGGCCGACCACGCAACCCACGACGCCCAGGCTCGGGCCAGCCTGCACTTGCTGGTGCGGGACATCGAGCGGGTCCGCCGGCAGGTGGACGCACTGCGCACGCTCACCGCCCAGTTGGGCAACGTCTACCGCCCGCGCCGCTCCGGCCCGTCCACGGGCTTCGTCGTCTACGGACGCGCCCCCGCCCCGACGGTCCGCCTCGCCCAGGAGCTGCGGGACAGTGTCGAGACCCTGGTCACGGCCGCCGTGGACTTCGACCGTTCACTGGGTTTCTCGTGGGACGCGGTGGGCTCCGCCCTCGGGGTGACCAAGCAGGCGGTGCACCGCCGTTACGGGGCGCGCCGGGCCGCCGCTCAGGCCGCCGCGGAGGCGGAGCGCGCTACGGAGCCGTTGGGCAGCCGTACGGTCGCCGTCAACACCGGCATTCCCGCGGTACCCACGGTTCCCGCGGCCCGCTCGATGCCGACCCAGCCGACGGCAGGCAGCCCGACGCTCCGCGAGGAGCCGAGGCCCACCGCTTTCCCTGGTCCCCGCAACGGCTGACCCGCCCTCTCGTCTGCCTCCCAGGGCCGCTGGGCCGACCCTGGAGGCAGACTCACCGGACCCACCCCTGCGCACCCGGCCCACGCACAAGGCCCCTCACCCGATGTCCGGCGGATCGATCCGAATCCGTACGGGCTCATCTCCCCCACGCGCCATCCGTGCCGCCTGAGCGGCCTTCAACGCGGCCGCCAGCGCGGCACCGCTGCCCGGCGGCACCCGGATGAGCGCCCGCTCCCAGTGCTCACCCGTGGGCGGCGCACCCGCCCGGCGCGGTCGCCCGGCATCCGTGACGGGCAGCGCCACGGGCCCCAACACCTCGGCATCGCCGGGCAGTTGGACCGCGGCGAGAAACCCGGCCAGAGCCTCCGGCGCCCCGGACACGGCCGCCATCCGCGATACCGGCGGAAACCCGAGCTCGGCCCGCTCGGCCAGTTCCCGTACCGCATGCCCGACCGGATCCCACCGCACCAGCGCCTGAACGGGCCGCAGCGTCGGCTCGGCGACGACGACCACGGTGCCGCCGGCCGCCTGGGGACGCACGAGCGCCGCGACCCCGATCCACCGCCGCAGCGCCTCCTCGCCGGCCCGCAGATCGGGCCGCCCGAGCATGGCCCAGCCGTCGAGCAGCAACGCGGCCGTGTATCCGCCCTCGGCAACGGGTTCGGCGCCCGGTGTACTCACCACGAGCGCGGGCACATCCGACACGGTGTCCAGCACCTGTTCACGCCCGGACGTCCGCACCGGGACGGCCGGAAACGCCCGCCCCAGCTCCTCGGCGGTCCGCCGCGCTCCCACGATCTGCGCCCGCAGCCGGAACCCGCCGCACTCCGGGCAGTGCCAGGCCGCCTCGTCCCGCCCGCACCACGCACACCGCAGCGCCTCGGCGTCGTGCGCCTCCAACGGCCCGGCGCAGTGCCGGCACCGGGCGGGCGCCCGGCACTGCGCACAGGCCATCCGCGGCACGTACCCACGCCGCGGCACCTGCACCAGCACCGGCCCGTGCCGCAGCCCCTCCCGTACGACCTGCCAGGCGAGCGAGGGCAGCCGCGCGGCCCTGGCGGCCTCGTCCCGCGCCAGATCCCCGTCCCCCACGGTCCGCACGAGCGGCGCGGCCGCCCGCACCTGCTCCCGCAGGGCGACCAGGGGCCGGGCCCAACCGCTCTCGACGAGCTGCGCCGCTTCGACGGTGCAGCTCCAACTCCCCAGCAGGAAGGCGCACTTGTCCTGGGCGGCGCGCAGCAGCAGCACATCCCTCGCATGCGGCTGCGGGGCGTGCGGCTCGCTGTGGCTGCCGTCGCCGTCGTCCCACAAGGCGACCAGCCCGAGGTCCTGAACGGGCGCGAACATCGCGGCCCGCGTCCCGACCACGGCCCGCACGGCGCCACGGCGCACCGCCAGCCACTCCCGATAGCGCTTCTCGGGCCCGGCGTCGGCGGTCAGCAGCGCATGCCGTCCCTCGCCCAGCACGGCGGTCAGCGCGGCGTCGACCCGTGCGGCGACCCGCCCATCGGGTACGACGACGAGCGCGCCCCTCCCGGAGGAAAGGGTCGCCGCAACAGCCCGAGCCAGCTCGTCACACCACTGGGGGCCGGGCAGGGCGTTCCACACCGCCCGCGGCGCGCCTCCGTCCGCCAGCGCTGCCAGGAAGGCGGCTCCCCGCTCGTAGCGAGCCCAGGACCCCGCCTCGGGCACGGCGGGCGCCGGGAGCGGTGCGGGCGAGGGCCGCTGCTCCGCCCGGGCGTTCCGCGGCGGCACGGCCAGCTGCAGCACATCGGCAAGGCTCCCGGCATACCGATCGGCGACGGCCCGGGCGAGACCCAGCAACTCCTGGCTCAACACCGGCTCGGGGGAAACGACCTGGGCAAGGGCGGCCAGCGGCCCCGGGTAGTCGGACTCGGCGAGCCGCTCCACCAGAAACCCGTCGATCAGCCCGCCGCCCTCACGCCGCCCCTCCCGCACCCGATGCCGCCCGGCCCCGAACCGCACCCGCACCCGCACCCCCGGCTGCGCGTCCGCGTCGAGCTCCTCGGGCACGGCGTAGTCGAAGTACCGATCAAGATGCAGCACGCCCTTGTCGACGAGAACCCGCGCGACCGGCAGTTGCTTCGCGAGCGCGGCCCCCCGCCACGTCCGCGGCTTCGCCCTCGGCTCCTTCGCCTTGCGCACGCTCTCCCGAATCAACGCAAGCTGCTCGGGCGGCGCACCTTCCGCCCCACCCTCACCCCGCCCATCCGCGCTGCTCACAGCAACATTCCTACCAGACCGCACTGACAGCGAAGCCCCCGCGAGGGCCGGCCGCCGACGGATCGAAGGCACGCCACGGCGCTGTGAAACACCGGGGCCCGGCGCCCCCGAAGGGAAGCCGGGCCTCGAAGTACCGTGCGGCTGAGCCCTACAGGCCCGCGGCCTTGCGCAGTGCCTCCACCCGGTCCGTCCGCTCCCAGGTGAAGTCCGGCAGCTCGCGGCCGAAGTGGCCGTACGCGGCGGTCTGGGAGTAGATCGGGCGGAGCAGGTCGAGGTCGCGGATGATGGCCGCCGGGCGGAGGTCGAAGACCTCGGAGATGGCGGTCTCGATCTTCTCCGCGTCGACCTTGGCCGTACCGAAGGTCTCGACGAACAGGCCGACGGGCTCGGCCTTGCCGATGGCGTAGGCGACCTGGACCTCGCAGCGGGAGGCGAGGCCCGCGGCGACGACGTTCTTGGCGACCCAGCGCATCGCGTACGCCGCGGAGCGGTCGACCTTGGACGGGTCCTTGCCGGAGAAGGCACCGCCGCCGTGGCGGGCCATGCCGCCGTACGTGTCGATGATGATCTTGCGGCCGGTCAGGCCGGCGTCACCCATCGGGCCGCCGATCTCGAAGCGGCCGGTCGGGTTGACCAGCAGGCGGTAGCCCTCGGTGTCCAGCTTGATGCCGTCCTCGACGAGCTGCCCCAGCACGTGCTCGACGACGAACTCGCGGATGTCGGGGGCGAGCAGCGACTCCAGGTCGATGTCGCTCGCGTGCTGCGAGGAGACCACCACCGTGTCGAGGCGGACCGCCTTGTCACCGTCGTACTCGATGGTGACCTGCGTCTTGCCGTCGGGGCGGAGGTAGGGGATCGTGCCGTTCTTGCGGACCTCGGAGAGGCGGCGCGCGAGGCGGTGCGCGAGGTGGATCGGGAGCGGCATCAGCTCCGGGGTCTCGTCCGTCGCGTACCCGAACATCAGGCCCTGGTCGCCGGCGCCCTGCTTGTCCAGCTCGTCCTCGTCGCCCTCGACACGCTTCTCGTACGCCGTGTCGACACCCTGCGCGATGTCCGGGGACTGCGAGCCGATGGAGACGGAGACGCCGCAGGACGCGCCGTCGAAGCCCTTCTTCGAGGAGTCGTAACCGATCTCGAGGATCTTGTCGCGCACGAGCTGTGCGATCGGCGCGTACGCCTTGGTGGTGACCTCACCGGCCACGTGCACCAGGCCGGTGGTGATCAACGTCTCCACGGCGACCCGGGACGTCGGGTCCTCACGCAGAAGCGCATCGAGAATGGTGTCGCTGATCTGGTCAGCGATCTTGTCGGGGTGACCCTCGGTCACGGACTCCGAGGTGAACAGGCGACGGGACACAACGCTCCCTGTGGTTGCAGCGGCTGCTGGCTGATCATTGGCGGACGAGACGGGAGCTGCGCCCGGCGTCGTCCGAGAACAGTTTATCGGTCACGCCCGCCGACAGGCTCACGTATGTCACCTCTCGGAACGCTGTGACCTGCGACACGCAGCATTCTGCCGAATCGCGATCGGTCTCCGCCAGGGGCGCCACGCCCGATTTCACGCGGTTGTGGCGCCGCGTGAGGCGGATGAGGCCTTCAGCGGAGGCGGGGCACGACCAGATCCCACACGGTGTCGGCCAGGGCTTCCTTGGGCCCGTACGGCACCGGGGTCTCGCTTCCGTCGGCGCCCAGCACCACTGCCTCGTTCTCCTCGGCACCGAAGGTCTTGCGCTCCCCCACCTCGTTCACCACGAGGAGATCGCAGCCCTTGCGCTCCAGTTTCGTACGGCCGTTGGCGAGGACGTCGTCCGTCTCGGCGGCGAATCCGACGACGACCTGGCCCTCCCGGGCCCGGTCCGCCGAGATCTCGGCGAGGACGTCCGGATTGCGGACCAGGACGATCGGCTCCGGCTCCTGACCGTCCTTCTTCTTGATCTTTCCGGCCGCGTACGTCGTCGGGCGGAAGTCCGCCACCGCCGCCGCCATCACCACGGCGTCGGCGTCCGGGGCCGCCTTCAGGACCGCCTCGCGCAGCTGCACGGCCGTCCCGACCTGGACGACGTCCACACCGGCCGGGTCCGGCAGCCCGGTGTTCGCCGCGATCAGGGTGACCCGGGCGCCGCGCGCAGCCGCCGTACGGGCGAGGGCGTAGCCCTGCTTGCCGGAGGAGCGGTTGCCGAGGAAGCGGACCGGGTCGAGCGGCTCGCGGGTGCCGCCGGCGCTGACGACGACGTGCCGGCCGACGAGGTCCGGCTCGGCGGCGCCGCGCGCGAGCACCCGGCGGCAGACCTCGAAGATCTCCCCCGGATCGGGCAGCCGGCCCTTGCCCGTGTCGACGCCGGTCAGGCGGCCGACGGCGGGCTCGATGACGACGGCACCGCGGCGGCGCAGCGTCGCCACGTTCTCCTGGGTGGCCGGGTGCTCCCACATCTCGGTGTGCATGGCGGGAGCGAAGACCACCGGACAGCGAGCGGTGAGCAAGGTGTTGGTGAGCAGGTCGTCGGCGAGGCCGTGCGCGGCCTTGGCGAGCATGTCGGCGGTGGCCGGGGCCACGACCACCAGGTCGGCGTGCTGGCCGATGCGGACGTGCGGGACCTCGTGCACGTCGTCCCAGACCTCGGTGGAGACGGGGTTGCCGGAGAGCGCGGACCAGGTGGCGGCGCCGACGAAGTGCAGTGCGGAGTCCGTCGGCACCACGCGGACGTCGTGACCCGACTCCGTCAGTCTGCGCAGCAGCTCGCACGCCTTGTACGCGGCGATGCCACCGCTGACTCCCAGCACGACCTTCGGCTTGCCCACCGGGCCTCCCCACACTCGTAGAAGCTACGACTCCATGACACACCACAGGCCCGGCAGTCGCGCTGCCGGGCCTGTCATGACGTGAACGAACGACTACTGCGCGGGGCCCTCGACGGCCTCGGACGTCAGCAGACCCGCGTTGATCTCGCGCAGGGCGATCGAGAGCGGCTTCTCGTGGACGTGGGTGTCGACGAGCGGACCGACGTACTCGAGGAGGCCCTCGCCGAGCTGCGAGTAGTACGCGTTGATCTGACGGGCGCGCTTGGCGGCGTAGATCACGAGGCTGTACTTCGAGTCGGTGGCCTCGAGGAGCTCGTCGATCGGAGGGTTGATGATGCCCTCGGGAGCGGTGATGGAAGAGGACACGCTCTGCCTTCCGAAAGGTGGGATGAGATCGAAAACGATCACACAACTGCCATCAAGGCTAGCAGCTCGCGCGCTACGTCCTCGACGGAGGTGTTGACCAGGGTGGTGTCGAACTCGGGTTCGGCCGCCAGCTCGACCTTGGCCGCGTCCAGGCGGCGCTCGATCACCTCGGGCGGTTCGGTGCCCCGCCCGGTGAGCCTGCGCACCAGCTCGTCCCAGGAGGGCGGAGCCAGGAACACGAGCTGGGCCTCGGGCATGGAGTCGCGGACCAGCCTCGCGCCCTGGAGGTCGATCTCCAGGAGCACCGGCTCACCGCGCTCCAGCCGCTCCAGCACGGCCGCGCGCGGCGTCCCGTAACGGTTGCCGGCGAATTCGGCCCACTCCAGCAGCTCGCCGTTGGCGATCAGCTTGTCCATCTCCTCGTCACTGACGAAGAAGTAGTGGACTCCGTGCTTCTCACCGGGGCGAGGCTTGCGGGTCGTCGCCGACACCGAGAGCCAGACCTCGGGGTGTTCCTTGCGCATATGAGCGACGACCGTGCTCTTGCCGACCCCTGAGGGGCCGGAGAGCACGGTCAGCCGCGGACGTTCACTCATGCAGCGATTATTCCAGCAAATACCGGATGCCCAGGACTCAGGCGCCGGTGCTGCCGAACTCACGCTCCAAGGAGGCGATCTGGTTCGAACCGAGGCCGCGTACACGACGGCTCTCGGAGATACCCAGTCGCTCCATGATCTGCTTGGCGCGGACCTTGCCCACGCCCGGCAGGGACTCCAGGAGAGCGGAGACCTTCATCTTGCCGATGACGTCGTTCTCCTGACCCTGCTTGATGACCTCGTGAAGGGAGGCGCCGGAGTGCTTGAGTCGATTCTTGACCTCGGCCCGCTCCCGGCGAGCCGCGGCGGCCTTTTCGAGCGCGGCTGCGCGCTGTTCAGGGGTAAGGGGCGGAAGAGCCACGCCTACGTCACCTCGGATGTCGAACTTGTCGGATACGGACCGGTGAGGAACCTAGTCGCCCCACACCTGGGGAGCCACGAGCAACACACGCTTGCCCGTTCTCCCCCACTGCGTTAAGGGCGTGGGAGGCGCCCCCACTCGACGGAGACTAGCGGGCAAGTGCGCCAGAGTCAGCGAGAACAGCGGAAAAGTCCTGGTCAGCCTCCCTGGAGCCGGACATTTCTGACATACTGCCCCGGATTTGAGGATGTATTCAGACTCAAGCCACTTCGGAGGCACTCATCGGAGGACTCTCGAACAGCTCCCGAACGACCGCCAAGGGGTTCGGACGGTCTCCGTGGAGGTCTCAGGCGGCCGCCACGGCGGTCCTGACCTCCTCCGCGAAGCGGTCCGCGGACGCACGCAGCGCGACGACGTCGGGTCCGTGCCGCAGGACACCTCGGCTCACGTTCGGCACGACGTTGCGCACCGCCGCGCCGAAGACCCCCGGGAGATCGGCCGGCGTGGCGCCCTGCGCGCCGATGCCGGGCGCGAGGAGCGGGCCGTTGATGTCCAGGTCGTAGGAGGACAGGTCGCCGAGCGTGGCACCGACGACCGCGCCGAAGGACCCCAGGGGCGTCTCTCCCGCGTTTTCGGCGGCGAGGTGGCCCAGCATGGTCGCCCCGACGTTGCGGCCGTCCGTGCGCAGCGCGTGCTGCACCTCGCCGCCCTCCGGGTTGGAGGTCAGCGCCAGCACGAACAGGCCCGCGCCGCTCTCGCGCGCCAGGTCCACGGCGGGCTTCAGCGAGCCGTAGCCGAGGTACGGCGACACGGTGAGCGCGTCCGAGAACAGCGGCGCGTCCTTGTGCAGGAAGGTCTCCGCGTACGCGGCCATGGTCGAGCCGATGTCGCCGCGCTTGGCGTCCATGACGACCAGGGCCCCGGCCGCCCGCGCCTCCTCGACCGACTTCTCCAGGACGGCGATGCCCCGCGATCCGAAGCGCTCGAAGAACGCGCTCTGCGGCTTGAGGACGGCGACCCGGTCGGCCATGGCCTCGACGACCGTGCGGCTGAAGCGTTCCAGGCCCGCGATGTCGTCGTTCAGGCCCCAGGCGGCGAGCAGGGAGGCGTGCGGGTCGATGCCGACGCACAGGGGCCCGCGCTCGTCCATGGAGCGGCGCAGCCGGGCGCCGAAGGATTCCAGAACACTCATGACGTCGGCTTCCTCACATCGGCGCCGACCGCGTCGGCGAGGGTGGCGTACGGGCTCGTGCGCAGGCGCGCGGCAAGACCCTTGTGAAGGGCGCGGGCCCAGAAGGGGCCCTCGTAGATGAAGGCGCTGTAGCCCTGCACCAGCGTGGCGCCGGCGAGGATGCGCTGCCAGGCGTCCTCGGCGTTCTCGATGCCGCCGACGCCCACCAGGGTGATCCGGTCGCCCACGCGCGCGTAGAGGCGGCGCAGGACCTCCAGGGAGCGGGATTTCAGCGGCGCGCCGGAGAGGCCGCCGGTCTCCTTGACCAGCGAGGGCGCGGACTTCAGGCCGAGCCCCTCGCGCGCGATGGTGGTGTTCGTGGCGATGATCCCGTCCAGGCCGAGTTCGACGGCGAGGTCGGCGACCGCGTCGATGTCCTCGTCGGCGAGGTCGGGCGCGATCTTGACCAGGAGCGGGACACGGCGGTCGGTGACGGCACGGTCGGCTGCCTCGCGAACAGCGCTCAGCAGCGGGCGCAGCGCCTCGGTGGCCTGGAGATTGCGCAGGCCGGGTGTGTTGGGCGAGCTGACGTTGACCACGAGGTAGTCGGCGTGCCGGGCCAGGCGCTCGGTCGACTTCACGTAGTCGCCGACGGCCTCGTCCTCGGGGACGACCTTGGTCTTGCCGATGTTGACGCCCACGACGGTCGTGAAGACCGCCTCACGAGCCGCCAGGCGGGCCGCCACGGCCTCCGAACCCTCGTTGTTGAATCCCATGCGGTTGATCAGCGCGCGGTCCGCCACGAGGCGGAACAGGCGCTTCTTGGGGTTGCCGGGCTGCGGCTCGCCCGTGACGGTGCCGATCTCGATGTGGTCGAAGCCCAGCATCGACATCCCGTCGATCGCCACGGCGTTCTTGTCGAACCCGGCCGCGAGCCCGAACGGGCCGTGCATCCGCAGCCCGAAGGCCTCGGTGCGCAGCTCCTTGTGGCGCGGCGCGAGCGCGGCGGCGACGAACGTCCGCAGCACGGGGACGCGGGCGGCGAGCCGGATCCAGCGGAAGGCGAGGTGGTGCGCCCGCTCCGGGTCCATCCGCTTGAAGACGACGTTGAAGAAGAGCTTGTACATGATCAATGTCCTCAAAGAAGCCGTATGAAAAGAGGCCTCATGAAGAGGGGGACACCGTTTCCGGTGTCCCCCTCAGGGCTGCTAGTCGCGGGCCGCGATCAGATGCTCGGCGTGTTCCTGCAGTGAGCGCACGCCCACGTCGCCGCGGTTGAGCGCGTCGATGCCCTGGACGGCGGCGGCGAGCGCCTGGACCGTGGTCAGGCACGGCACGGACCGCGCGACGGCCGCCGTGCGGATCTCGTAGCCGTCGAGGCGGCCACCCGTGCCGTACGGCGTGTTGACGATGAGGTCGACATCGCCGTCGTGGATGAGCTGGACGATGGTCTTCTCGCCGTTCGGCCCCTCACCCTCGCTCTGCTTGCGCACGACCGTGGCGTTGATGCCGTTGCGCTTGAGCACCTCGGCCGTGCCGGACGTGGCGAGCAGCTCGAACCCGTGGGCGACCAGTTCGCGCGCCGGGAAGATCATCGAGCGCTTGTCACGGTTGGCGACCGAGATGAAGGCGCGGCCCTTGGTCGGCAGCGGCCCGTACGCCCCCGCCTGCGACTTGGCGTACGCCGTGCCGAACACGGAGTCGATGCCCATGACCTCGCCGGTGGAGCGCATCTCCGGACCGAGGACGGTGTCGACGCCGCGCCCGTGGATGTCGCGGAAGCGCGACCACGGCATGACGGCCTCCTTGACGGAGATCGGCGCGTCGAGCGGCAGGGTGCCGCCGTCGCCGTTCGCCGGGAGCAGGCCCTCGGCGCGCAGTTCTGCGATGGTCGTTCCGAGCGAGATGCGGGCGGCGGCCTTCGCCAGCGGCACCGCGGTCGCCTTCGAGGTGAAGGGGACGGTGCGCGAGGCACGCGGGTTGGCTTCGAGGACGTACAGGATGTCCCCGGCCAGCGCGAACTGGATGTTGATCAGTCCGCGGACGCCGACGCCGCGGGCGATGGCCTCCGTGGAGGCCCGCAGCCGCTTGATGTCGAACCCGCCGAGGGTGATCGGCGGCAGCGCGCACGCCGAGTCGCCGGAGTGGATGCCGGCCTCCTCGATGTGCTCCATGACGCCGCCGAGGAAGAGCTCCTCGCCGTCGTAGAGGGCGTCGACGTCGATCTCGATGGCGTCGTCGAGGAAACGGTCGACCAGGACCGGCCGGGAGGGGCTGATCTCGGTCGACTCGGCGATGTACGACTCCAGACGGGACTCGTCGTACACGATCTCCATGCCGCGGCCGCCGAGGACGTACGACGGCCGGACGAGGACCGGGTAGCCGATCTCGTCGGCGATGGCCTTGGCGCCCGCGAAGGTGGTCGCGGTGCCGTGCTTGGGGGCCGGGAGACCCGCCTCCGCGAGCACCTGTCCGAAGGCGCCCCGGTCCTCGGCGGCGTGGATCGCCTCGGGAGACGTGCCCACGACCGGTACGCCGTTGTCCTTGAGCGCCTGCGACAGGCCCAGCGGGGTCTGGCCGCCGAGCTGGACGACCACGCCCGCGACGGGGCCGGCCAGCGTCTCCGCGTGGACGATCTCGAGCACGTCCTCCAGCGTGAGCGGCTCGAAGTACAGGCGGTCGGAGGTGTCGTAGTCCGTGGAGACGGTCTCCGGGTTGCAGTTGACCATCACGGTCTCGTAGCCCGCGTCGCTCAACGCGAAGGAGGCGTGGACGCAGGAGTAGTCGAACTCGATGCCCTGGCCGATGCGGTTCGGGCCGGAACCCAGGATGATCACCGCGGGCTTCTCGCGCGGGGCGACCTCGGTCTCCTCGTCGTAGGACGAGTAGAAGTACGGCGTCTTCGCCGCGAACTCCGCGGCGCAGGTGTCGACCGTCTTGTAGACCGGGCGGATGCCCAGCGCGTGCCGGACCTCGCGCACGACGTCCTCGCGCAGTCCGCGGATGTCGGCGATCTGGACGTCGGAGAAGCCGTGCCGCTTGGCCTCCTCAAGGAGTTCGACATCCAGCCGCTCTGCCGCGGCGAGCTCGTCCGCGATCTCCTTGATCAGGAACAGCTGGTCGACGAACCACGGGTCGATCTTCGTCGCCTCGAAGACCTCCTCGGGCGTGGCGCCCGCGCGGATGGCCTGCATGACGGAGTTGATGCGCCCGTCGGTCGGCCGGACGGCCTCTTCGAGGAGCTGCTTCTTGTCGCCGGGCTCGCCGACGAAAGTGAACTGGCTGCCCTTCTTCTCCAGGGAGCGCAGCGCCTTCTGCAGCGCCTCGGTGAAGTTGCGGCCGATCGCCATGGCCTCGCCGACCGACTTCATGGTCGTGGTCAGCGTGGAGTCGGCGGAGGGGAACTTCTCGAAGGCGAAGCGCGGGGCCTTCACGACCACGTAGTCGAGGGTCGGCTCGAACGACGCCGGGGTCTTCTCCGTGATGTCGTTCGGGATCTCGTCGAGGGTGTAGCCGACGGCGAGCTTGGCGGCGATCTTGGCGATCGGGAAACCGGTTGCCTTCGAGGCGAGAGCCGAGGAACGCGACACGCGCGGGTTCATCTCGATGACGATGACGCGGCCGTCTTCGGGGTTGATCGCGAACTGGATGTTGCAGCCACCGGTGTCGACGCCGACCTCGCGGATGATCGCGATGCCGATGTCACGCAGCCGCTGGTACTCGCGGTCGGTCAGCGTCATCGAGGGCGCGACGGTGATGGAGTCGCCGGTGTGGACGCCCATCGGGTCGAAGTTCTCGATGGAGCAGACGACCACGACGTTGTCGTTCTTGTCGCGCATCAGCTCCAGCTCGTACTCCTTCCAGCCGAGGATGGACTCCTCCAGGAGCACCTCGGTGGTCGGGGAGAGCGTGAGCCCCTGTCCGGCGATGCGGCGCAGTTCCTCCTCGTCGTGCGCGAAGCCGGAACCGGCGCCGCCCATGGTGAAGGAGGGGCGGACGACGACGGGGTACCCGCCGAGCGTCTCGACGCCCCCGAGGACGTCGTCCATGGAGTGGCAGATGACCGAGCGGGCGGACTCGCCGTGGCCGATCTTCGCGCGGACGGCCTCGACGACGCCCTTGAAGAGGTCGCGGTCCTCGCCCTTGTTGATCGCCTCGACGTTGGCGCCGATCAGCTCGACGCCGTACTTCTCCAGTACACCCTGTTCGTGCATGGAGATGGCGGTGTTGAGCGCGGTCTGACCGCCCAGGGTGGGCAGCAGCGCGTCGGGGCGCTCCTTGGCGATGATCTTCTCGACGAACTCCGGGGTGATCGGCTCGACGTAGGTCGCGTCGGCGATCTCCGGGTCGGTCATGATCGTCGCCGGGTTGGAGTTGACCAGGATGACCCTGAGTCCCTCGGCGCGCAGGATGCGGCAGGCCTGGGTTCCGGAGTAGTCGAACTCGGCGGCCTGGCCGATGACGATCGGGCCGGAGCCGATGACCAGGACGGACTGGATATCGGTGCGCTTAGGCACGCTGGCCCTCCATCGGGACGGTGCTCATCAAAGACGTGAAGCGGTCGAACAGGTAGGCGGCGTCGTGCGGGCCCGCTGCCGCCTCGGGGTGGTACTGGACGCTGAAGGCCGGCTGGTCGAGGAGCTGGAGGCCCTCGACGACCTGGTCGTTCAGACAGACGTGCGAGACCTCGGCGCGGCCGTAGGGGGTCTCGGACACCTTGTCGAGCGGGGCGTCGACGGCGAAGCCGTGGTTGTGCGCGGTGACCTCGACCTTGCCGGTCGTACGGTCCTGCACCGGCTGGTTGATGCCGCGGTGGCCGTACTTCAGCTTGTAGGTGCCGAAGCCCAGGGCGCGACCGAGGATCTGGTTGCCGAAGCAGATGCCGAAGAGCGGGGTCCTGCGCTCCAGCACCCCCCGCATGACCGAGACGGCGTGGTCGGCGGTGGCCGGGTCGCCGGGACCGTTGGAGAAGAACACGCCGTCCGGGTTGACGGCGTAGATGTCCTCGACGGTCGCCGTGGCGGGCAGCACATGCACCTCGATGCCGCGCTCGGCCATCCGGTGCGGGGTCATGCCCTTGATGCCCAGGTCGACGGCCGCGACGGTGAACTTCTTCTCGCCGATCGCGGGGACGACGTACGTCTCCTTGGTGGCGACCTCGGCGGCGAGGTTCGCGCCCTTCATCTCGGGCGCCTGGCGCACCTCGGCGAGCATGGTGCCCTCGTCGGGCAGCGCGTTGCCGGAGAAGATGCCGACGCGCATGGCGCCGCGCTCGCGCAGGTGGCGGGTGAGGGCGCGGGTGTCGATGCCGGAGATCCCGACGACGCCCTGCTTGGCCAGCTCCTCGTCGAGGGAGCGGCGCGAGCGCCAGTTGGAGGGCACGCGCGCGGGGTCGCGTACGACGTATCCGGCGACCCAGATGCGCTGCGACTCGGGGTCCTCGTCGTTGACGCCGGTGTTGCCGACGTGCGGTGCGGTCATCACGACGACCTGGCGGTGGTACGACGGGTCGGTGAGGGTCTCCTGGTAGCCGGTCATGCCGGTGGAGAACACCGCTTCGCCGAAGGTCACCCCCACGGCCCCGTAGGCGCGGCCGCGGAAGGTCCGGCCGTCCTCCAGGACGAGTACGGCGGGAGTCTTCACGGCTCCCCTGGTGGAGGTCGTCATCATGCGCCTTCCGTCGTGTTGACCTTGTTGATCATGCTGTTCAGGGTGTCGACCCATTCGTTGTGCTCGGCCGCCCGGTCGGAGCGGAACCCGGAGTCGATCAGCTTGTCGCCGTGCTCCCAGGTGACGACCAGCAGGCCGCCCTCGCTGAGAACCTTCCCGGCGATGCCCTTGCCGAGCAGGGCCTCGCGCAGTGCCTCGGCCGGGATGAAGAAGTCGCTCGCCCCGGGGCGTACGACGTCCAGACCCGCGTCCGTCAGCGTGAGCTCGGCCCGGCTGCGGGTGCCCAGGCCGTGCGCCACGATGCGGTCGAGCCACTGCCCGGCGGTGGTGGAGCCGTGGTAGCGGCCGCTCATCGTCAGTTTCGCCGCACCGGGCTCGGACGGCATTCCAGACAGCGGCGGCTTGCCGCCTCCGTTGAGGGTGGTGGTGGGCGACGGGCGGGCGGGCAGCTCGGGCAGGTCGCTCTGGAGCGTGCCCCGCCACTTCCAGCCCTCGCGCATCAGCCAGTAGACGAGCGCGATGAACAGAGCGAGGCCGACCAGCCAACCGATGCGCGCCGACCAGTCCGTCACCTCCGCCGACTTCTGTTCCGCGGCGAGGTACGTCAGATGCAGTGATGTCACGCGAGCTTCCCGTCGACGAGCGTGGCCTTGCCCCGCAGCCACGTGTGCGTGACACGGCCCGGCAGCTCACGGCCCTCGTAGGGGGTGTTGCGGCTGCGCGAGGCGAAGCCCGCGGGGTCCACGGCCCCACGGTATGCCGTGTCGACCAGCACGAGGTTGGCGGGCTCACCAACCGAGACGGGGCGGCCGTGGCCCGTGGCTCCGCCGATCCGCGCGGGCTTGACGGACATCCGGTCGGCGACACCGGCCCAGTCGAGCAGGCCGGTCTCGACCATCGTCTGCTGGACGACGGACAGCGCGGTTTCGAGGCCCACCATGCCCATGGCGGCGGCGGCCCACTCGCAGTCCTTGTCCTCGTGCGGGTGCGGGGCGTGGTCGGTGGCGACGATGTCGATGGTGCCGTCGGCGAGCGCCTCGCGCAGGGCCATGACGTCGCGCTCGGTGCGCAGCGGCGGGTTGACCTTGTAGACCGGGTTGTAGGAGCGCACCAGCTCGTCGGTGAGCAGGAGGTGGTGCGGGGTGACCTCGGCCGTCACGTCGATGCCGCGGGACTTGGCCCAGCGCACGATCTCGACGGATCCGGCGGTCGAGAGGTGACAGATGTGGACGCGGGAGCCGACGTGCTCGGCGAGCAGAACGTCCCGGGCGATGATCGATTCCTCGGCCACCGCGGGCCAGCCGCCGAGTCCCAGTTCGGCGGAGACGACGCCCTCGTTCATCTGGGCGCCCTCCGTCAGCCGCGGCTCCTGCGCGTGCTGGGCGACGACGCCGCCGAAGGCCTTCACGTACTCCAGCGCCCTGCGCATGATCACGGCGTCGTCCACGCACTTGCCGTCGTCCGAGAAGACCGTGACGCCGGCCGCCGACTCGTGCATGGCGCCCAGCTCGGCGAGCTTCCTGCCCTCCAGGCCGACGGTGACGGCGCCGATGGGCTGTACGTCGCAGTAGCCGTGCTCCTGGCCGAGCCGGTAGACCTGCTCGACCACGCCGGCGGTGTCGGCGACGGGGAAGGTGTTGGCCATGGCGAACACGGCGGTGTAGCCACCGCTCGCGGCGGCGCGCGTGCCGGTCAGCACGGTCTCGGAGTCCTCGCGCCCCGGCTCGCGCAGGTGCGTGTGCAGGTCGACGAGGCCCGGGAGGAGCACCTTGCCGTCGGCCTCGACGACCTCGGCGCCCTCGGCGGACAGCCCGGCGCCCACCTCGGCGATCGTGCCGCCGTCGATCAGGACGTCCTGCGGCTCGCCGCCGAGCACCTTCGCACCACGGATAAGGATCTTGCTCATGTTCTTACTTCTCCTCGGTACGGGTGTGGGTGACGGCGGGCTCGTTGCCACCGAGCAGCAGGTACAGGACGGCCATCCGGATCGAGACGCCGTTGGCGACCTGCTCGACGACGGTGCAGCGATCCGAGTCGGCGACCTCGGCGGTGATCTCCATGCCGCGCACCATCGGGCCGGGGTGCATCACGATGGCGTGCTCGGGCATCTTCGCCATGCGGTCGCCGTCCAGGCCGTAGCGCCGCGAGTACTCGCGCTCGGTCGGGAAGAACGCCGCGTTCATCCGCTCGCGCTGCACGCGCAGCATCATCACCGCGTCGGACTTGGAGAGCGTGCTGTCGAGGTCGTAGGAGATCTCGCAGGGCCAGGACTCGACGCCGACGGGCACCAGGGTCGGCGGGGCGACGAGCGTGACCTGCGCGCCGAGGGTGTGCAGCAGGTCGACGTTGGAGCGGGCGACGCGGCTGTGCAGGACGTCGCCGACGATCGTGATGCGCTTGCCGTCGAGGTCCTGGCCGATCCCGGCGTCCCGGCCGACGAGGCGGCGGCGCATGGTGAAGGCGTCGAGCAGGGCCTGCGTGGGGTGCTGGTGGGTGCCGTCGCCCGCGTTGATGACGGCGGCGTCGATCCAGTCGGAGGTGGCGAGCCGGTACGGGGCTCCGGAGGCGCCGTGCCGGATGACGACGGCGTCGACGCCCATGGCTTCGAGGGTCTGGGCGGTGTCCTTCAGGGACTCGCCCTTCGACACCGAGGAGCCCTTGGCGGTGAAGTTGATGACGTCCGCGGAGAGGCGCTTCTCGGCGGCTTCGAAGGAGATCCGGGTGCGAGTGGAGTCCTCGAAGAAGAGGTTGACGACGGTGCGGCCGCGCAGGGTCGGCAGCTTCTTGATCGGCCGGTCGGCGACCCGGGCCATTTCCTCGGCGGTGTCGAGGATGAGGACGGCGTCGTCGCGGGTGAGGTCGGCGGCCGAGATGAGATGACGCTGCATCTGTCAGGCTCCGTAAGGCAGTTCAGGGAGGTTTCGGGCATACGGGCGCGCAGGGGCGTACGGCGGAGACGTACGCCTTCGGGTGGTTACTGCTCGCCCGGGGAGGTCCGCTTCGCACCGAGCAGCACGGTGTCGCGACCGTCCTCCTCGGCGAGCTGGACCTTGACCGTCTCCCGCAACGACGTGGGGAGGTTCTTGCCGACGTAGTCGGCGCGGATGGGCAGTTCGCGGTGGCCCCGGTCGACGAGGACCGCGAGCTGCACGGCGCGCGGGCGTCCGATGTCGTTGAGCGCGTCGAGCGCGGCGCGGATGGTGCGGCCCGAGAAGAGCACGTCGTCGACGAGGACGACCAGCCGGCCGTCGATGCCGTCACCGGGGATCTCGGTGCGGGCCAGCGCACGCGGCGGGTGCATGCGCAGGTCGTCGCGGTACATGGTGATGTCGAGGGAGCCGACCGGGATCTTGCGGTCGGTGATCTCTTCGAGCTTGTCGGCCAGCCTGCGGGCCAGGAAGACGCCTCGGGTCGGAATGCCGAGGAGCACCACGTCGTCGGCGCCCTTGGCGCGCTCGACGATCTCGTGGGCGATGCGGGTCAGCACCCGCGCGATGTCGGGGCCTTCGAGAACGGGCCGCGCATCGGCTTCGTACTGCTGCTTGTCCTGCTCTGAGTCCATAAAAAACGGACCTCCTTCTCCGCCTCACGGGACGGATCATTAAAGGACGTCGGAATTGCGCCATCCACGGTACCAGCCCGACAACGTCCCTGATCACCCGCCTGGTCCCAGGGCACGCGCGACTCCCACGGAAGGGTCGGTCCGGACCATTCGGCTTGACGGGGAAGAGTAACGCTGCGTAACCTCACAGTGAGTTACCAGCCACGCGGCTGTGCCGCAAATGTTCCAGTGTCCGGGGAGCTATATGTCCAGCGAATACGCCAAACAGCTCGGGGCCAAGCTCCGGGCCATCCGCACCCAGCAGGGCCTTTCCCTCCACGGCGTCGAGGAGAAGTCCCAGGGACGCTGGAAGGCGGTCGTGGTCGGTTCGTACGAGCGCGGCGACCGCGCCGTCACCGTACAGCGACTTGCCGAGCTGGCGGATTTCTATGGGGTTCCCGTACAGGAACTGCTGCCGGGCACCACGCCGGGCGGGGCCGCCGAGCCGCCGCCGAAGCTGGTCCTGGACCTTGAGCGGCTGGCCCATGTGCCGGCCGAGAAGGCAGGCCCCCTCCAGCGCTACGCGGCGACGATCCAGTCCCAGCGCGGTGACTACAACGGCAAGGTGCTGTCGATCCGCCAGGACGACCTGCGCACACTCGCGGTCATCTACGACCAGTCGCCCTCGGTCCTCACCGAGCAGCTGATCAGCTGGGGCGTGCTGGACGCGGATGCGCGCCGCGCCGTCTCGCACGACGAGGGCTGACCCAGGGGCCGGCTCAGCAACTAGGTATGCGCGGCCACCGTCAGCAGCAACGAAGCCTTCGAAAGCCAGACAGACCAGATCTTGTATGCGA
>NZ_JBEXDZ010000063.1:0-48787 GCF_040606085.1 Streptomyces sp. NPDC005485
CCCACCCGCCCCCGGATACCGCCGGCCGGACCGGCTAGGGGGTGTTTTGAAAGTCCTGTGCGGTGCCCGCGGTGCCCGCGGTGTTCGGTGCGTGCCCTCGGCGTGCCGGACGAAGTCCCTCGTACTGGACGTACTTGGGGCTTCGGCCGGTGCGGCGAGGGTGCGCGCCGGGCGCCGCGGGTGCTGTGCGGGACTTTCAAAACACCCCCTAGGACCCGCCCAGCTCCTGGTGGCGTGCCCGCAGTCGTTGCGCGCCCTCCTCCGTCAGGGAGCCGAACAGCCTCAGGCGGGAGATTCCGCCGTCCGGGAAGATGTCCACGCGCGCGTGGGTGCCCACAGCCGGTCCGGTGAGGACGAAGCGGTGGTTGGTGTCGGGCTGCAGGCGGGTGCGCGGGAGGACCTCCGTCCACTCACCCTCCTCGCCGTTCCTGACGGACACCGATGCCCAGCCCGCCGAGTTGCCCTTGAGGTAGGCCGTGTCGATCTCCAGCGCCCGGATCTCCGACTGGGCGGGCAGCCGGTAGCGGATCCAGTCGTTGCCGTTGTCGCGGCGGCGACGGGTCTCCCAGCCGTCGTCCATCTTGCGTGAACGGCCCGGCTGGATGGTGTTGGTGGCGGGCGAGTAGAAGAGGTTCGAGGCGTCCTCGGCCTGGCCACCGTTCTCCAGGGCTACGACGTCGAACGTGCCCAGCGTGGTCAGCCACTTCGGGTCCGGTACGACCTCGCCGTACACGCGCAGCCGGGCGATGCCACCGTCCGGGTGCTGGTTGACGCGCAGGTGGGTGAAACGCTGCTCGACGGAGACGGCGAAGCCGTTCGCGGCGTGGCCGCCGACCGAGGTGCGCGGCAGAAGCGTCGTCCACTTCACGTCGTCCGCGAGGAGTTCCTCGGGAGTGGGCGCGCCCTCGACGGACGTCCCCTCGACCGACACCGCCTGCGGGTAGTTCCCGCGGAAGTGGGCCGTGTCGACGACGAGGCCGCGCACGACGCCGGGTGCGCCGAGCCGTACGAGCGCCCAGTCGTGGTCCTCAGCCGTGGGCCACGGGTGCTCGGCCGAGACCCCGCGCCGCCGCCGTGTCTCCCAGCCGTCCATGATCTTGCCCTTGTGGCCGAAGTGCTCCGGGTCGAACTCGGCGCGCCCGGGTACGAGGAGGTTCTCGCGCTCGGCGAAGAACTCGTCGTTGGCCGCGACGACTCCGGCGCCCAGCTGCCGGTCGGCGAGGTTGGCGTACTGGGTGAAGGGGAAGTCGGCCGTGCGGTAGTCCGCGTACGGGTCACCGCCGCCGTACGGGTTCGCGTCTCCGGTGAAGTGAGGCAAAGAGGACTGCTGCTGCGCCGTCACGGTGATCAGTTCTTCCTTTCGAGGAGTCGGCCTGCGGGTTGCGTGAACTCGCCGTCGGCCACGATGCGTTCGCCGCGCAGCCAGGTGGACTTGACCACGCCGCTGAGCGTCTTGCCCGCGTACGCGGTGACCCGGTTGCGGTGCTGCAGCGCGGCCGGGTCCACGGTGAAGGTCTCGTCGGGTGCGAGCACGGCGAAGTCGGCGTCACGGCCCGCCTCGATGGCGCCCTTGCGGTCGTCGAGGCCGACCAACTCCGCCGTGCGCGTGGACATCCAGCGGACGACGTCCTCCAGGCCGTACCCGCGCTTGCGGGCCTCGGTCCAGACAGCGGCGAGGCTCAGCTGAAGGCCGGAGATGCCGCCCCACGCGGTCGCGAAGTCGTCGGTCTTCAGATCGGCCGTGGAGGGTGAGTGGTCGGTGACGACACAGTCGACCGTGCCGTCGGCGAGCGCCTGCCACAGCAGGTCCTGGTTGGCGGCCTCGCGGATGGGCGGGCAGCACTTGAACTCGCTGGCGCCGTCCGGGACTTCCTCCGCGGTGAGCGTGAGGTAGTGCGGACAGGTCTCCACGGTGATGCGGACACCCTCGGCCTTCGCCGCGGCGATCAGCGGCAGCGCGTCGCTCGACGACAGGTGCAGCACATGCACGCGCGCGTGCAGACGCCTGGCCTGGGCGATGAGGTTGCCGATCGCGGTGTCCTCGGCGTCGCGCGGACGCGAGGCGAGGAAGTCGGCATACTTCTGGCCGCCCTTCTGCGGGGCCGCGGCCAGGTGGTGCGGGTCCTCGGCGTGCACGATGAGGAGACCGCCGAAGCCGGCGATCTCGGCCAGGGACTGGGCGAGCTGCTCCTGGTCCAGCTCGGGGAACTCCTCCACGCCCGACGGCGACAGGAACGCCTTGAAGCCGAAGACGCCCGCGTCGTGCAGGGGGCGCAGGTGCTTGACGTTGTCGGGCAGCGCGCCACCCCAGAAGCCGACGTCGATGTGCGCCTTGGCGGCGGCGACGTCCTGCTTCGCACGAAGGTTGTCGACCGTCGTGGTCGGCGGGAGGGAGTTGAGCGGCATGTCGATCAGCGTGGTGATGCCGCCGGCGGCCGCGGCGCGTGTCGCGGTCCAGAAGCCCTCCCACTCCGTGCGCCCGGGGTCGTTGACGTGGACGTGGGTGTCGACGAGCCCGGGCAGCAGGACGTCGTCCCCGAAGTCCTCCAGCCGGGCTCCGGCCGGCACCTCGGCGTCGTACGCGAGTACGGCCGTGATCCTGCCCGCGGCGACCGCGACCGAGGCGGCCCGCGTCCCCTCGGGGGTAATGACGCGCGTCGAGCGCAGCACCAGTTCGACCATTCCGCCGTCTCCGTCTTGGGACACCCGGACCCCTCTCTCCATGCCGCCGCTTGCTCCCGCGTAGCGGATTTACCTCCGCGTAACGGAATTCAACGTTCTGTTGAAGGAGTCTTCACTCCCACCTTCATGCCGTCAAGGGCTCACCTGTCCACTGTGCCCCGGACCCGCCAACCCTGGACGTTTCCACAAAGTGGAATTAGAATTCCGTCACGCAGAACTTAGCTACGCACAACCGAGCAGTCAACCGACCGCCGGGTAGGCTGCATCACTGCCCAGTGAAAGGACCGCCGCCGTGCCGTCGTCCAGCGCCAGCACCACCGACGCCGCCAAATCCTCCGCTCCCAGTGGTGGCGTCCAGTCCCTTGAGCGCGCCTTCGACCTGCTGGAGCGCATGGCGGACGCGGGGGGCGAGGTCGGGTTGAGCGAGCTGTCCGCGAGCAGCGGACTGCCGCTGCCCACCATCCATCGCCTGATGCGGACGCTGGTGTCCAGCGGCTACGTCCGCCAGCAGCCCAACCGGCGGTACGCACTCGGGCCCCGCCTCATCCGCCTCGGCGAGTCCGCCTCCCGGCTGCTCGGCACCTGGGCCCGGCCTTATCTCGCGCGCCTCGTGGAGGAGACCGGCGAGACGGCGAACATGGCGCTGCTCGACGGCGATGAGATCGTGTACGTGGCGCAGGTGCCGTCCAAGCACTCGATGCGCATGTTCACCGAGGTCGGCCGACGGGTGCTGCCGCACTCCACGGGCGTGGGCAAGGCGCTGCTCGCGCACACCCCGGCGGCCGAGGTGCGCGCGCTGCTCGCCCGGACCGGTATGCCCGCCGCCACGGACAAGACGATCACCACGGCGGACGGCTTCCTGACCGCCCTCGAAGAGGTACGCCGCCTCGGCTACGCGGTCGACGACAACGAGCAGGAGATCGGCGTCCGCTGTCTGGCGGTGCCCGTTCCCGACTCCCCCACCGCGGCCGCCATCTCGATCTCCGGCCCCGCGGGCCGCGTCACCGAGGCGGCCACGGACAGGATCGTGCCCGTGCTGCAGCAGGTCGCGGTGGAGCTGTCGCAGGCACTGGCGAACCCGGGTCCTGCCGCCTAGGGGGTGTTCTGAAAGTCCCGCACAGCACCCACGGCGCCCGGCACGCACCCTCGCCGCACCGGCCGAAGCCCCAAGTACGTCCAGTACGAGGGCCTTCGTCCGGCACGCCGAGGGCACGCACCGAACACCGCGGGCACCGCACCGGACCTTCAAAGCACCCCCTAGGGGACGGTGCATCCCGGTCATCTCCCGGGCGACAGGCTGCCGGTCAGCGCACCAGCAGGTCGATCACGCCCGTCAGGTCCTCCTCGCCGCCGCCCTCCGCCAGGCGGCGGCGCATCAGCTCGAAGTAGGGGCTGAGCAGTTCCGGGCTGACGCCCTGCTGCTCGGCGGTGCTCAGGAAGGTCGACGTACCGGCCACCTGCATGGTGAGACCGGAGACCACCCCCTTGGTGTAGTCACCGCTCCGCAGCTGGTCCGCGGTGCGGTGGATCGACGGGGCCATCGCGGTGAGCCAGTCGGCGAGCAGCGGGGCGAGCGACGCCGGGTCGATGTCCTCCTTGCGGATCAGGGCGAAGGCGTGCGCCGCCCCGGCGAACATCCCGTACATGGCGCTGAGCAGGGCCACGTCGTGCAGCGCCGCGAAGCCCGCGTCCTCGCCGACGTAGACGGTGCCTGCCGGGACGCCCAAGGTCTCCTGGTGCCGCTCGAACAGCTCGCGTGAGCCGCTGTAGAAGACGTAGCCGCCGGCCTCCGGGACACCGATCATCGGCGGAACGGCCATGATCCCGCCGTCCAGGTAGCGGGCACCCCGCGCGCGGGCCCACTCGGCGCGGGCGCGGGCCTGGGCAGGGGTGCTGGTCGTCAGATTGACCAGGTCCCTGCCGGCGAGGTCGGTCGCGGACAGCGCCTCGCCGACCGAGGCGTCGTCCAGCAGACAGACGACGACCAGGGGGCTGGCCGCGACTGCTCGGGCGGCGCTGTCCGCGACGTCAGCACCCGCGGCGGCGAGCGCCGCCGCCCGGGTCGCAGTGCGGTTCCATACGGTGAGCGGGTGGCCGGCGGCCAGCCAGGTCCGGGCCAGTGCGGTACCCATCGCGCCGAGGCCCAGCAGCGTGACGGAGGTCTTCTCAACAGTGTTCTGTGCCATGCCGATTAGGCTGGCCGCAGGCCCGGAGGTGATCAAGTACGCACTTGGGAGTGGGTGGTTACCCCGGGGTGAGCGAGCACGTCGGAAGGGGTGGGGCATGACGACGTCGAACCGGCCGGGCACGGCGGACGGACACATCTGCGGCATCGACACCGCGATGGAGGTGATCGGGGGCAAGTGGAAGGTGCTCATCCTCTGGGCGCTCCACGAGCACTCCCCGTGCCGTTTCGGCGAGTTGCGTCGGCTGCTTCCGGGCATCACCGAGAAGGTGCTGGCCTCGCATCTGCGCGAGATGGAAGCGGACGGTGTCGTACGCCGTGTCTCCTACGACGAGGTGCCGCCTCGCGTCGAGTACTCGCTGACCGAAAACGGCGCACGCCTCAACGACGCGCTCCAGCCGCTGGCCGCCTGGGGACGCGAGCGGCCGACCGCTCAAGGGCGGGCAGAAGGGACGCTCTGAGCGGCGTCCGCTCAGGGCCCGCGGCGCTTCGACTCGCCTCAGCGCCGCGGCGGTTCGCCGAACAGTTCCACCGCGCTGCGTACGGCCGAGAGGCCTTTGGCGAGGGCGCTGACCGAGCCGATCGCGCCCGCGATCAGCAGCAGGGAGCGGCGCAGGCGCGGGATCTCGGGGATGCCGCTGACGGTCATCGCGGCGAGAGCGGCGAGTTCGTCCTCGGCGATGCCGCGGTCCGGGAACTCGGCGGGGTGCGCGGCGAGTTCACGGCGCAGCCGGGACACGGCGGACTTCAGTTCCGCCACCCTCGGATCCTCGTCGCTGCCGGTCACTGGCCTCTGCCCCAAGCTCCGCAACACAGCTCTCCCCCTCGCACGTCTTTGTGCGCAAGTCCTTCGTCGATCCGCCCAACTCCCCGTGGCGTTGGTCAGGCGCCGGGGGACGCGGGCCAGTAAACGCCACCCGATGCGCCGGGCGCCACTCCGAGGACCGAAATTCAGTCCCCGGACACCGCGGGGGCACACAGCGGCCCGTTCAGGTATGCAGGAACCATGACGGACAACGGAGACCAGGTGGCCGGAGTGCTGCTGGCGGCCGGCGGCGGCCGGCGCCTCGGAGGGCGGCCCAAGGCGCTGCTGGACCATCGGGGGCGCCCCCTGGTCGAGCACGCGGCTCTGGTGATGCGCGAGGGCGGCTGTAGCCGGATTCATGTGGTGCTCGGCGCCCGGGCCGAGGCCGTACGGGAGCGGGCCGAGCTGCCCGGCTGCGTTCTCGTGGACAACCCGGGGTGGGAGGAGGGCATGGGCTCCTCGCTGCGGGCGGGGCTCGCCTCGCTCGCGGGCACGGGTGCGCGGGCCGCGCTGGTGTCACTCGTCGACCAGCCCGGCATCGGCGCCGAGGCGCTGGCCCGCGTCCTGGCCGCGTACGAGTCCCCGGCGTCGCTCGTCGCGGCCGCCTACGACGGGGAGCGCGGCCATCCGGTGCTCTTCGGCGCCGACCACTGGGCCGGGATCGCGGCGACCGCCACGGGCGACCGGGGAGCGCGCGCCTACCTGAAGGCCCACGCGGACACGGTCAGGCTCATCGAGTGCGGTGATGTGGCGCAGCCGTACGACATCGACACGGAGGGCGATCTCGTCCATCTCGAATGAACCTTGAGTGAAGGAGGTGGCACTGAGCGCCACCTTCTGTCGACCCTGAGAATCTCGACATCAACAAATCATTGAACTTCCACCATGAGGAAACTACTATCCACTGCTCAGAAGCGTCCTACTGCTCCGCGGGCGCTCACCGCCCTACCCGGGTCGATTGGCACCCGGTGCCACGCTCGCTGAAGGAAGTGACAGCTCATGTCCGCACCAGCGCCGTCCCCGCTGGCCATCGTCGACGCCGAGCCCCTGCCCCGGCAGGAAGAGGTCCTCACCGACGCGGCCCTCGCCTTCGTGGCCGAGCTGCACCGGCTGTTCACGCCCCGGCGTGACGAGCTCCTCGCCCGCCGGGCGGAGCGCCGCGCCGAGATCGCCCGCACCTCCTCGCTCGACTTCCTTCCGGAGACCGCCGCCGTCCGCGCGGACGACTCCTGGAAGGTCGCGCCCGCTCCGGCCGCGCTGAACGACCGCCGCGTCGAGATCACCGGCCCCACCGACCGCAAGATGACCATCAACGCCCTGAACTCGGGCGCGAAGGTCTGGCTCGCGGACTTCGAGGACGCCTCCGCGCCCACCTGGGAGAACGTGGTCCTCGGCCAGGTGAACCTGATCGACGCCTACAGCCGGAACATCGACTTCACGGACGAGCGCACCGGCAAGACGTACGCCCTCAAGGACAACGACCAGCTCGCCACCGTCGTGATGCGGCCCCGCGGCTGGCACCTGAGCGAGCGCCATCTCGTCGCCCCCGACGGCACCCAGGTCCCCGGCGCACTCGTCGACTTCGGCCTCTACTTCTTCCACAACGCGCAGCGCCTGATCGACCTCGGCAAAGGCCCGTATTTCTACCTGCCGAAGACGGAGTCGCACCTTGAGGCGCGCCTGTGGAACGACGTCTTCGTGTTCGCGCAGGACTACGTCGGCATCCCGCGGGGCACCGTCCGCGCGACCGTCCTGATCGAGACGATCACCGCGGCGTACGAGATGGAGGAGATCCTCTACGAACTCCGTGACCACGCCGCCGGGTTGAACGCGGGCCGCTGGGACTACCTCTTCTCCATCGTCAAGAACTTCCGTGACGGCGGCGCCAGGTTCGTCCTGCCGGACCGCAACGCGGTGACGATGACGGCCCCGTTCATGCGCGCGTACACCGAACTCCTCGTCCGCACCTGCCACAAGCGCGGCGCCCACGCGATCGGCGGCATGGCCGCGTTCATCCCCTCGCGCCGGGACGAAGAGGTCAACAAGGTCGCCTTCGAGAAGGTCAAGGCCGACAAGGACCGCGAGGCGGGCGACGGCTTCGACGGGTCCTGGGTGGCCCACCCCGACCTCGTTCCGATCGCCATGGCCTCCTTCGACGCCGTGCTCGGCGAAAAGCCGAACCAGAAGGACCGGCTGCGCGAGGACGTCGACGTCAAGCCGGGTGACCTGATCGCGATCGACTCGCTGAAGGCGCACCCCACGTACGACGGTCTGGTCAACGCCGTCCAGGTCGGCATCCGTTACATCGAGGCGTGGCTGCGCGGTCTCGGCGCGGTCGCCATCTTCAACCTGATGGAGGACGCGGCCACCGCCGAGATCTCCCGCTCGCAGATCTGGCAGTGGATCAACGCGGGCGTCGAGTTCGAGCACGCCGGGAACACGGTGAAGGCCACGCCCGAGCTGGCGCGCGAGGTCGCCGCCCGGGAACTCGCGAACATCCGCGCCGAGATCGGCGAGGAGGCCTTCGCGGCCGGCAACTGGCAGCAGGCGCACGACCTGCTCCTGCAGGTCTCGCTCGACGAGGACTACGCGGACTTCCTCACGCTGCCCGCGTACGAGCAGCTGAACGGCTGAGGCTCACCGCACCGGCCTGTCCGGGTGGCCCCGGGACTTTCCCGGGGCCACCCGGTCATCCCAGATGCACCGACCAGTCCTGTTCCGCCGCGGGTTTGCCGTGCAGGTCGGGGACCCGCTTGAGCCAGTTCGGGCGGCCCCGCTGGGTCCTCGCCGCGCGCTGCGCCTCCTCGGCGGCCAGTTCCTCCCGGGTGGGGAAGTCGGTGGGCAGCCAGGCGACGGAGCTCTCCACGCGCGCGTGGAGGTACCGCACGTACGCCTCGCGGACCGCGTCCGGCGTGGAGAAGCCCTCCTCCTCGGCCAGCCAGGCGTCCGGTACGGCCGCCGTGACCTCGCGCAGCAGATCGAGCGTCACCCGGGGCGCCAGCTGCGCGTCGGCGGTCCGCACGTCGGGCGCGTAGCCCCCGAGGGCGTGGTGGCGGAAGTCGTAGGCCTTCTCGGGGTCCGAGGCGTCCCAGCGGTGGTGGAAGACCAGGGCCGCGCCGTGGTCGATGAGCCACAGCCGCGGCGGTGCGATGCCGAAGGTGGGCCAGATCATCAGGTTCGAGCTGTGCACCGTGCGGTCCACGTTGACGGTGAGGGCGTCGAGCCAGATCACCTTGCCCGCCTCCAGTGGGTCGACCGTGCACCGCTCGGCGACCTCCGGGGTGAAGTCCTTGGCGCCCGGCAGATAGTCCATGCCGAGGTTGAGCCCGGCACTGGCGTGCAGCAGGTCCTGGACCTCCTGGTGCGGTTCGTCGGCGGCGACCGCCGGGTCGAAGTGCACGAGCACCAGTTCGGGGAAGCGCAGGCCGAGGGCGCGGGCCAGCTCGCCGACGATCACCTCGGCGACCAGCGCCTTGCGGCCCTGGGCGGAGCCGGTGAACTTCACGACGTAGGTCCCCAGGTCGTCGGCCTCGACGACTCCGGGCACGGAGCCGCCCGCCGTCAGCGGGGTCACGTATCGCACAGCAGTCACGTCGCGGAGCACACCGGCCACTGTAAATCAGCCGCTCACCGGGGTGCCGGGCATTAATGACCGGCCAGCGGGTTCGGCAGGGGCAGATAGCGGGCGTCCGCGCCGTCCGCGCCCGTCCAGCGCAGCAGCAGGTTCGTCTTGCCGGGCAGCGTGGGCGAGGCCAGCAGGCCCGCGATCTCGGGAAGGCCGTGCTCGGTGTCGTAGCGGATCAGCTCGCGGCGTACGGCGGCCCACAGGTCCTGCTCGGGGTGGCGTTCGGCGAGCAGGGCGGCCAGTTCGGCGAGGTGGTTGACGACCAGGCAGTACACGAGCCGTTCCCAGCCCGCCGCGCGCGTGACCTCCGGCAGCAGCTTCACGCCCTCCGCGTCCCGGAACAGCGCCTGGACGGGCAGGCCGTCGGCGTCGACGGCGACCAGGGTGTTCTGCAGGTGCGCCTCCAGGACGACGCCGTGGCGGGCGAACGCGTGCAGGGCGGGGGGCACCACCGCGCGCAGGTACGCCGCCCACCAGGCCGCCGGATCGGTGAGCCGGTCGAGCGGGCTGCCGTCGAAGCCCTCCACGAGGGCGGCGGACAGCAGCGGGGTAGCGCCGGGCAGGACGTGGTCGGCGAGTCCGTCGCGGACGAGGACGGCGAGTTCCTCGAAGGCGAAGTCCGCGGTGCGGTAGCCGCGGTCGCTCAGCCAGCCTGCCCGGCCGGGCAGGGCGGCGAAGGCCCGCACGACCGCCTCGTCCGTGCGGCGCAGCTTCAGCAGGTCGTGGCGCCACAGCCGACGGATGTCATTGGTGATGCGCACATCGAGGCTGAACTTCACGAACAGGTCGTCGCCGGGAACGTACAGCGTACGGACCGCGGCCGTCGGCCAGACAGAACGCCCGGTGCGGCCGAGGCGTACGAGCCGGCCGTCGGCGAGGGCGGCGCGGATCTCCGGGCGTCCGGCGACGAGGTCGAGCTGCCAGGGGTGGGCCGGGAGCAGCCGGTAGCCGGGCGGGGCGGTGCCCAGGGCGTCGAGCGCGCCCGTGTCGCCCTCCTCCACGACCGCGTCCTCGCGCACGCCGAGCAGTTCCAGCGGGAAGCGGGCGTACGCCTCGGGTGCGTACGGCAGCCAGCCCGCGACCGGGCCGCCTCCGCGGGCCTTGGGCGCGGGATGGTAGGGGTGGCCGGTGATCAGGGACTGCTCGGACAGCCGGTAGAGGTCGTCGGGCGGGGTCGCCCGGGCGCGTGCTCCGAGGAGTGCTGCCACCGCCTCCCGGCTGTCGATCATCTCGGCGGGGAGTTCGGAGTTGGACAGGCCGGTGAGCCGGCGCAGTTCCTCGGCGGTGAGTTTGACCAACTCGGCGTGGCCGAGGCGGTGCCAGGCACCGTTCGCGTGCAGTTCGGGCCGGGCCGGGCGCCGCGTTCCGCGCACCCTGATCAGCCGGCCGCCGCCCCGCAGTCGGTGCACGCCCGGTTCCTCCGTGGGCTGCGCGGCCTCCCGCAGCAGGCAGTTGAGGAGGGGGGCCGCCGCGTAGGCGTCGGCGGCGGTCTCCAGGTCGTCCACGCGATCCATTCGTTCCCAACGGTCCATACGGTTCGTTCCATACGGTGCACTGGTGATCAGTATGTCTGTCGTCGTGGGCCGCCGCGACGCGGTCCCCGTAGCCAAGGAGCCCGACCGTGCACCGTCCCCTCACGCCCGACGCCGAGGGCGTGATCGCCGCCGAGCTGAGCGTCGTACGGCCCGACCTGTCGGCGTCGTACGCGGCCGGACTTCCCGGTGCCAGGGCAGCCGTGCTGTCGCGCCTGTGGCGTGCGCTGGCCCATGAGCCGATGCCCTGGATCGCGCGCCGCGAACCGGGGCCCGGCGGTCTGACGCTGCAGTTGGCCGACGGGCGCCGGTTGTCCGGTCCGCCCGCGGACCCGTACGCGACCGCCGCGTATGTCACCGAGGTACGGCTCGACGGCAGGTCGTACGACCGCCCGGCCCGGCTGATGACGGCGCTCACCGTCCCGCACGGGCCGGCCTTCGCCGCCGAGCTCGATCACAGCGTCGCCTCGTTGGCGCTCTCCCGCGCCGGTCAGCCCGGGCCGGGACCCGAACCGGGAACGAGCCGGGAGTGGGAGCAGCGGGTGGTCGACGGGCACCCGTACCACCCCAACTGCCGTTCCCGGCCCGGCTTCTCGGTGGCGGAGCAGCTCGCGTACGGGCCGGAGCACCGGCCCCTCGTGGAGCTGGGCCTCGCCGCCGTGCCGTCCGACGCATGCCTGGTCGCGGGCGACTGGCCGAAGTGGCTGCGCGACGGGGACCGGGTACTGATCCCGGTGCACCCCTGGCAGGCGGATCACGTACTCGGCGCGAGCGACGTACTGGCCGGACTCGGCGCACTCGGCCCGGCGGCTCAAGGGGGGCTTCCCGCCCACCCGTTGATGTCGCTGCGCACGCTCGCGCTCCCCGACGGGCCGCATGTGAAGACGGCACTGAGTGCGCGGCTGACCTCGTCCGTGCGGGACATCTCGGTGCACTCGGTCGCGATCTCGCAGGCCGTCTCGGCGTTCGTGGAGAGCGTGGCCGGACGGACGGGCGGTCTGCTGCACGTGACACGCACCCTGGGAGCGGTCACCGCGCACACCCCCGACCTGGCCGCCGTGTTGCGCGAACCGCCGGAGGTGTACGTGTCGGCGGAGGCCGGCGAGCGCGTCGTCCCGGTGGCGGCCCTGCCCGCGACGGGCCTTTCGCAATCCCCTTCCTGGATGGCCGAGTTCACCCGGCTGACCCTCACGGTCGGTCTGCGGCTGCTGGATCTGGGCGTGGCCCTGGAGGCGCACGGACAGAACCTGCTCGTCGTGCTCTCCGCCACGGACGCGCCCCTACGGCTCGTCTACCGCGACCTCGCCGACATCCGCGTCAGCCCGGCCCGGCTGGCCCGGCACGGCATCGCGGTCCCGAACCTGTCCGGACGCATCGTCACGGACGACGAAGTCACCCTGCGCCGCAAGCTCTTCGGCTCCCTTGTCGCCGGTGCGCTGGCGGCGACCGCGGGCTCGGCGCCCGCCCTGCGCGAGGCCCTCACCACCGCCGTACGGGATCTTCCGCGCACCGCGGACCTCGCGGCGCTTCTCGACGAACCGCTCCCGACCAAGGCGCTGACCCTCATGCGACTGACCCCGCAGACGCCCGGCGACCAGTGGGCACGGCTCCCGAACCCCCTCATCTCACCCTCGTTTTGAAGCCGGACCCCTTTGCTCCATAGGATCCGGCGATGATCACAAGACAACGGCTGGCGGCAGGGGTCTGCGCCCTGCTCGCCGCCCTGACGGCCGGCATCGCCTTCCCGGCCGGAGCGGTCGCCGACGAAACGGCGGAGCAGGCCGCTCCCAAGGTCGAACTCGTGCTGGACGTCAGCGGTTCGATGCGGGCCCGGGACATCGACGGCGGCTCGCGGATGGCCGCGGCGAAGCAGGCGTTCAACGAGGTGCTGGACGCGACGCCCGAGGAGGTCCAGCTCGGCATACGCACCCTGGGCGCCAACTACCGCGGCAACGACCGCAAGACGGGCTGCAAGGACACCGAGCAGCTCTACCCGGTCGGACCGCTCGACCGGACCGAGGCGAAGACGGCGGTCGCGACGCTCGCACCCACCGGCTGGACGCCGATCGGACCCGCGCTGCTGAAGGCGGCCGACGACCTGAACGGCGGCGAGGGTTCGCGCCGCATCGTCCTCATCAGCGACGGCGAGGACACCTGTCAGCCGCTCGACCCGTGCGAGGTCGCCCGCGACATCGCCGCCAAGGGGATCGGCCTCACGATCGACACCCTGGGGCTCGTACCCGACGCGAAGACCCGCGACCAGCTCAGCTGCATCGCGGATGCCACCGGCGGGACGTACACCTCCGTTCAGCACAAGGAAGAACTCACCGACCGCGTCGGGCAGTTGGTGGAACGAGCGGCCGATCCGGTGGTGACACCGGTCGCCGTGGACGGCGCCGCGGCGTGTGCGAAGGCGCCCACCCTCAAGTCGGGGCTCTTCACCGACCGCGAGGAGTTCGGCCAGCAGCGCTGGTACCGCGTGGAGGTCCAGGCCGGTCAGGAGCTGCGCACCTCGGTGAGCGTCGCGGCGGACCGTGCCGTGAACCCCGACTACGGGGTGCTGCTGCGGGCGGTCACCGTGCACGGCCGCGAGATCGTCCGCGGTGAGGCGACGGGCAACGGCCGTACGGACGTGGTGTCGACGGGTCTGCGGTATCCGAAGCCCGAGCTGGACGACGACAGCGACAAGCCCGCGGCCGAGGTCGTGTGCCTGCAGGTCACCAACTCCTTCTCGGCGACGGCGGGCGTGAAGACCACGCCCGGCATGCCGCTGGAGCTGACCGTCGACGTCGTCAACGGGCCCGACCAGGCGGGCGATGTGGCCTCCTTCGGCCTCGGGCGCGGCTGGTGGCTGCTCGGCGCCCTGGTGCTCACCGGCTTCGTCGCCGGTCTGCTGTGGGGCTGGATCTCGCGCTGGCGTGTCGCGGTCTGGAGGACCAACTGATGCGTATCACCCGTGTGTTGAGCGCGGCGTTCCTGACGCTCGGACTCGCCGTGGCCCCCGCCGCGGCCGACTCCTCACCCTCCGCGAGCCCCTCGGACGACAGCGGCGCCCCCACCGAGGCGGGCACCTCCTTCCGTACGGCGACCGAGATCGACCAGGGTCAGCAGGCCACCGCCGGCGCGTCCACGGGCGACTACCTGTACTGGTCGTTCCCCGCGGACGCCGGGCAGCGGCCCACCGTGAAGGCGACGGTCAAGCTGCCCGACACGCACGCCGGCGAGACCTGGCAGATCGATGTGTACGACGGACTGCGGCGCCGACAGGCGTGCCAGTACGGGGCGCAGACCCGGACGGCGGCGCAGAACACCGCCTCCGTGGACCTGGCCTGCACCATGCGCACGGTCCGCGCCTGGTCGGAGACCTGGGCGAACGACCCGCTGCCGGGCACGTACTACATCCGGCTGACCGTCACCGGACTGCAGTCGTCCGACCTCGGGCAGCCGGTCGACGCCTCGGTCCAGGTCGACTCCAAGGACATCGGCGGCGCAGCGGCAGTCGACGGCTCGCTCGCGAAGCCGCTGGTCCCGGGGATCGCGACGACCTCCGAGAAGTCGGACTCGGACGAGGACTCCGGCCGCGCGGAGGCCGCGCTGTCCTCGATCGAACCCGACGGCGGCTGGGCCTCCGGCTGGTGGTCCGACCGATGGGTGTGGACGGGGATCGGCGGCATCCTGGCCGCGCTCGCGGGCATCGGCGGCTACGCGCTGACACGCGGCTCGGGACGGCCCGCACGGGCGCCGTCGGGTATGTGACGCACCCATGAAAGGCGGAGGCCCGCCGTGTCCCCCGTGACACGGCGGGCCTCCCCTGTGGGGCCGGTCGGTCAGCAGACCGGCAGCGGGTTCGTCTCGCTGTAGATCGACGTGTCCTTCATATAGCCCCACACGCCGTTGTCGGCCTTGGTGAACACCCAGCGGTAGGGGTGCGGCCCGCCGACGTACGGTCCGTCTTCGCGGTAGCAGACGAACCAGCTCGGGTTGGAGTACATGTGTCCGACGACGACGTCCGCGTGCGGGACCCCGTTGGTCGGCGCCGGTTCGTACACCGCGGCGCCGCTCACGTTGTTGCACCACCAGTGGCTCCCGTTGTACCAGCACCCGGAGGCCGCCGCCGAAGCGGGTGCGGTGGCGACGACGAGTCCTGCGGCGAGCCCGACGGCTGCCGCTGCGGCCGCGACGCTCTTGATGAACTGCATGAATCCCCCTGTGAGTTGTGCCTACGTGTCCGGGCCGAGCGGGACTGCTACCAGCAGGCCGGGAGCGTGTTGGTCTCGCTGGAGATGGCGGTGTCCTTCATCCAGCCGTACGCGCCGTTGTCGGCCTCGGTCCACACCCAGCGGTAGGGGTGCGGGCCGCCCACGTACTCGTCGGGCAGGCTGCCGTCGTAACGGCACTGGAACCAGCTCGGGTTGGAGTACATGCGGCCGACGACGCGGCTGGAGTCCGGGTAGTTGCGGGCCTGGTCCTTGTAGCCGTAGACCGCGGCGCCGCTCGTGTTGTTGCACCACCAGTGGCTGCCGCTGTACCAGCAGCCGGAGGCGGCCGAGGCCGGTGCGGCCGCGGTGGTTGCGAGGCCGACGGCGAGTGCGGCGGCACTGAACAGGACGGCCAGGGACTTCTTTATGCGCATGCGATCGTGCTCCAGGTGCCGTGCGGGAACGGGGCGAAGAATCCGGAACGCGAGCCTGACGTCGGCGCAGGGTGGACCGCAATGATTTCGAGGTCGCTCGAAGTGACCGAGCAAGTCTTGGTTCTCAGCTGTCGCGCAGCGCCTTGGCCAGCCGGCCCTCTCCCGACACCTCGATACGCCCGTCCTGGATGGCCTGACGCAGCGTCAGGGAACCCTGGTCCAGGGCCGCGCACGTCTCCGTGTCCAGCGCGAGGCGGGTGTCGGGCTCCTCGGCAGAGGAACCCTCCCCGTAGACCGCCCCCTCGCCCGGTCCGACGCGCAGATGGAACTCCCCTTCGTCCAACCGCACTTGGACGACACCCTCACCCTCGCCCGCCAGGCAGCGCAGCAGCGGCAGCGCGAACCAGTGGGCGCGGATCGCGTCGGTGGGCCGGCGCTCCGCAAGGGCGGGCGCACCCCAGGCGCCGAGGGCCTGCAGCACGGGCAGCAACTCCCGTCCGCGTCCGGTGAGTTCGTAGACGTAGGCGGCCGCGGGCGGCGGCAGCCGGCGGCGGGTCGTCAGGCCGTCGCGCTCCATGTCCTTCAGCCGCGAGGCGAGTACGTCGGTGCTCACGCCCGGCAGGTCCGCGTGCAGGTCGGTGTAGCGGCGCGGGCCGGCGAGCAGCTCCCGGACGATCAGCAGGGTCCACCGGTCCCCGACGAGGTCGAGCGCACGGGCCGCTGAACAGTACTGGTCGTAGCTTCGGCGAGGTGACATGGGACGCAGTCTAGACATGTCATTGGACTTTCCAAGCACCTACTTGGTAAAACCAAGCAACACCACAACCGGAGGGCGCAGCGCATGGAGTTCCGGCAGTCGAGCAAGTTGAGCGAGGTCTGTTACGAGATCCGCGGTCCGGTCATCGAGCACGCCGACGCGCTGGAGAAGGCGGGCCACAGCGTGCTGCGCCTCAACACCGGGAACCCCGCGGCCTTCGGCTTCGAGGCGCCCGAGGAGATCCTCCAGGACATGATCCGGATGCTGCCTCAGGCGCACGGCTACACGGACTCGCGCGGCATCCTCTCCGCCCGCCGCGCGGTGGCCCAGCGCTACCAGGAACAGGGCCTCGCGGTCGACGTGGACGACGTCTTCCTGGGCAACGGCGTCTCCGAACTCGTCTCCATGGCGGTCCAGGCGCTCATCGAGGACGGCGACGAAGTCCTCATCCCCGCCCCGGACTTCCCGCTCTGGACGGCGGTCACCACACTCGCCGGCGGCAAGGCGGTCCACTACCTCTGCGACGAGCAGTCCGACTGGTACCCGGACCTGGCCGACATGGAGGCGAAGATCAACGACCGGACCCGCGCGGTCGTGATCATCAACCCCAACAACCCGACGGGCGCGGTGTATCCGAAGGAGATCATCGAGGGCATCCTCGACCTCGCCCGCCGCCACGGCCTGATGGTCTTCGCCGACGAGATCTACGACCAGATCCTCTACGACGACGCCGTGCACCACTCGGCCGCCGCCCTCGCCCCCGATCTGGTGGTCCTCACCTTCTGCGGCCTCTCCAAGACCTACCGGGTGGCGGGGTTCCGCTCCGGCTGGCTGGTCGTCACCGGGCCCAAGCAGCACGCCCGCAGCTACCTGGAGGGCCTGACCATGCTGGCCTCCATGCGGCTGTGCCCCAACGCGCCCGCCCAGTACGCCATTCAGGCCGCGCTCGGCGGCCGCCAGTCCATCCACGAGCTGACCGCCCCGGGCGGCCGTCTCCACGAACAGCGCAACGTGGCGTGGAAGAAGCTCAACGAGATCCCCGGGGTGTCGTGCGTCAAGCCCAAGGGGGCCCTGTACGCGTTCCCGCGCATCGACCCCGAGGTGTACAAGATCCACGACGACGAGAAGTTCGTCCTCGACCTGCTTCTGCGGGAGAAGATCCAGGTCGTCCAGGGCACCGGCTTCAACTGGCCGACCCCGGACCACTTCCGCATCCTGACGCTCCCCCACGCGGACGACCTGGAGGCGGCGATCGGACGGATCGGGCGGTTCCTCGGCGGGTACCGGCAGTAGAAGCCCCCTAGGGTGGCCGCATGGGTGATCTCTTCCTCGTCCGGCACGGTGAGACCGCGTGGTCGCGTTCCGGGCGGCACACCGGCTCGACGGACGTGCCGCTCACCGAGAACGGCCGGGAGGAGGCACGCAGGCTGGTCCCGCTGATCCGCTCGCACCGGATCGGCGCCGCCTTCGTCAGCCCGCTGCAACGGGCCCGCGAGACGGCGCAGCTCATCGGGCTCGACGAGGCGTCGCTCGACACGGACCTGCGGGAATGGGACTACGGCGGGTACGAGGGGGTCACCACCGTCGAGATCCAGCGCGAGCGGCCGGACTGGTTCCTGTTCACCGACGGGGTCGCGCCCGGGCCGCCGGAGCACCCCGGCGAGACGCCGCAGGAGGTGGGGGAACGCGCCGACCGTGTGCTGGCCAAGGTGGATGCCGCGTTCGCCAACAACGAGGGGTGCGTCGTCCTGGTGGCGCACGGCCACTTCCTGCGGGTGCTGACCGCCCGGCGCCTCGGGCTGCCGGCGTCGAGCGGCGCCCTGTTCCAGCTCGCGACCGGAACGCTCTGCCGGCTCAGTACGGAACACGGTCGTCCGGTGATCGCGGGCTGGAATGTCAGACCCCCGTCGTAGTCTTCGAACGGGCTGATCGGCCGGGCCGTCCGGCGCTTTGTCGGCCCGTTCGAGCAGGCTGTCCACCGGGGAGGAGCGCGCCATGACACGACCGCCGACCGCCGCACAGCGGCATGTCATCGACGCCGCCGACCCCGTGACCGGGCGGCTGAGGGGCACGGAGGCGCAGCTCGCGGCGCTGGTGAAGCGGGGGCTCGCCTTCCGCCATCCGCGGCCGCCGCACGACCACTTCCTGACGCCGGCCGGGCATCGCCTGCGCGAGACGCCGGCGCAGGCACCCGTGCCCGAGCCGGTCCAGGAGGCTCCACCGGACTCGGGGGTGTTCGCGGCGCGGATCGGCGGCGAGGAGGGCCCGGTCGCAGGGCCCGCCCGCATACGGGAGGTGCACAGCGCCTGGCAGGGGCTGCTCGAGCTGCGCCGGATGACCAATCCCGGTGGTGACGTGGACCGGCCGTGCGGGTGGGAGCGTGCGCATCTGGTGCGGGCCGCCGCGCTCGCCCTGGAGGCCGACGGCCACCCGCCCGCGCCGGGCACGGACTTGGCCGGCTACCGAGTGCGGGCGACTCCGCAGCCGGAGGCCGTCGCCGTGCACGAGCCGGACCCCGAGGCGCTGCGCGGCTGTGCCGCCACGCTGGAGAAGGCCGGCTGGCAGGCCGGTGAGCACACCGAGCCGCGGACGGGCGTGCGGTACGTGCTGGCGTCACCGCGCCGGGCGTGACGCACACCACGGAGACCGTGATCGGAGCATGACACTGTAAGACCTCGTCATCGCGCACAACGTCGAAGGGGAAGTCGTGGCAGAGCCGTTTTCCGTCAGCGTCACCGTCCGCGGGTACGAGACCGACATCCTGGGGCACCTGAACCAGAGCGTGTACCTGCAGTACGCGGAGCACGCCCGCTGGTCGCTGCTGCAGGCGGCCGGGGTGACCCAGGACGCGTTGATATCCGAGGGCCTTGGGCCGGTGGTCCTCGAGACGACCATCCGCTACAAGCGGGAGCTGCTCGCCGGCGACGAGACCGAGGTGACGTGCGCCTTCTCCTGGAACGGCGGCAAGGTCTACACGGTCGAGCAGACGATACGCAAGACGGACGGCACGATCGCCGCCGAGTTCACGGCGGTCGGCGGGCTGCTGGACCTCAAGGAGCGCAGGCTGGTCGCGGACCCCCGCGAGCTCTTCCGCGAACTGGCGGCAAAACCCGAGCTGTTCGGCCTCTGACGCACCGACCGCCGTCCGGCTTCAGGCCTCAGACCTCAGGCCTCAGGCCGACGCGAACGCCTCCCGGTGATCCCGCGCCCACTGCGCGTACGTCCGCGCCTCACGCCCGAGCACCCGCCGGACGTCCTCCGTCACCACCGCGTTCCTGCCCGCGCGGACGTACGCCGTGCCCGCCAGAACACCTTCCACGTAGATCTCGGACATGCCGGACCGCAGGAACTGCTCGCGCAGGGCGTCCGGGGGTACGTCCACGGTGGGGACCGGGCGGCCGAGGACCGAGGCGAGGGTGGCCGCCAGGTCGGCGGTGGTGAGCAGGCCGGGTCCGGTCAGGGTGTAGGTGCTGCCCGTGTGCCCGGGGGCGAGCAGCGCCTCCACGGCGACCTCGGAGACGTCGCGGGGGTCGACGACGCCCTGACTCCCCGAGCCCGTCATGTTGGGCACCGGGTCGCCGGAGCGGATGGCCGCCGCCCAGCTCAGGGTGTTGGAGGCGAACGAGGAGGGCCGCAGGATGGTCCACTCCAACCCGCTTTCCCGGACGGCCTGTTCACCTCCGAGGTGCCAGCCTGCGACGGGGCCCAGGGCCGGGTCGCCCGTGCCGATGGCCGAGAGTTTCACGACCCGGCGTACGCCCGCCGCCCGCGCCGCCGCGACCAGGTCCGCGTCCGCGTCGGCGTCACCCGGCCCAAGGACGCCCACCGCGAAGAGTGCGGCCGCCCCGGCCATCGCGGCCCCGAGGGAGTCGGGTTCCTGGAAGTCCCCGCGGACCACGTCCACGCCGGAGGGCAACTGGGCGCGGGCCGGGTCCCGGGTCAGCGCGCGGACCTTCTCGCCGCGCGCCACCAACTGTCGTACGACGTCACTGCCGATGGTGCCCGTGGCACCGGTCACTAGGATCATGTGGACCACCGTGCCGAGCCGATGGCACCGGTCTCTAGGAAATACCGGCACGGTTCCCGGGCCCGCGCAACACCGGGGCGCGTTTACGGTGGAGCGGTGACCACCACCCCGTACGAGACGAAGCTCGGCGCGAACAGCCTCGTCGAGGCGGCCGTCGAACTGCCCGAGGCGCTGCTCCCCTGGTTCACCGATGCCGGATTCACCTCCGTCGAGGGCGAGTTGAGCAAGCCGTTCGCCCATGTCCCGGACGCGGCGACCAAGCTGGTGGTGCGGGTCGAGAAGAGCGGACGCCGCGACGTACTGGTGGTCGGGCCGCGCACCCGCGCCTCGTACCACGCGAGCAAGCGGTTGACCTCCTGTGTGCAGCTACGGCTCGGGCCGGGCGCGGCCCGCCCGCTGACCGGCGTACCGGCCGTCGAACTCGTCGGCACGGTCACGTCGTTGAAGGACTTCCCGCAAGCCTCGGCCCAGCGGCTCGCGGCGGAACTGCTCCCGCTCGAACCCGAGCAGGTGCTTCCCCACCTGGCCGAGGCACTGCCCGAGCGGCTCGCCCCGGCCGACCGCTCACGCGCCGAGCTGCTGCACGCGGCGGTCGCGGCGATGTCGACGGACACCGAGCATCTCGCCGTCGGCGTAAGGGAGTTGGCGGGTCGGCTCGCCGTCAGCGAGCGTCAGCTTCGCAATCTGTTCGCGGACGGCGTCGGCGTCTCCCCCAAGCACTACGCCCGCATCGCCCGCGTCCGCCACCTTCTCACCCACGCCCGGCACGTACCGGACACGCCCTGGGCCCAGCTCGCCGCCGCCACCGGCTACTACGACCAGTCGCACATGGCATCCGACTTCCGGGCGCTGATGGGAGTCCCGCCCACCTCGTTCTTCACCGGCCGGCTCCCAGCCGCCCGGCCCTGCCAGGCACTGCGGAGGGCCTGACCCGGCCGGTACCGCTCACGCTTCGGTGACGTCCGCTTCCCGGACCGGCACCGGGACCTGGTTGAAGCCGTAGTAGACGGCGATCAGCCCGTGGGCCGCCAGGGTCAGCGGGGCCGAGACGAAGGCCAGGGCGACCGTTGCGGGATAGGCGAGCGAGCCGACCGCGAAGCGGACGCGGGTACGGCGGGCGGCCTCTACGTCGACACGGCTGTCGAAGAGGTGGCCCCTGCGGGTCAGATGCCACCACAGGGCCTGGAACGTCAGAGCCATCGCGACCATGACGATGCTGTAGACGGCGGCCGCCACATGGGACGCCTTCTCCTCGCGCAGGTACTCCGCGAGCATCGCCGTCGGCCAGGGCACAGCGGCCACGACCATCAGCACGAGCAGGTTCAGGAACATCAGCGTGCGGTCGACGCGCACGACATGGGTGAAGACCTGATGGTGGTTGATCCACATGATGCCGATGACCAGGAAGCTGACGACATAGGCGGCATACGACGGCCACTGTGCGCCCAGCGCGTGCCACAGCCCCTCGTGCTCGCCGGTCTCGGGGACCTTGATCTCCAGGATCAGCAGCGTGATGGCGATGGCGAAGACGCCGTCGCTGAAGGCCTCGACCCGGCCCGACTCGTTCATGACGGTTCTCCCCCTTGTGACCGTGAACGTGCGCTCAGACCGTAGGCATCTCGCGCCCCTTCCGCCAACTCAGGCCCCCGAGACGGGTGTACGCCATCCGCCAACTCTGGTAGGAAACTTTCCTAACAGTCTTCGGACGACCCACTCCCCCATCGGAGGTACCGTGCACACCCCCCACGCACGCACATCACGCCGCACTCTGCTCGCCCTGATCGGAGCCTCGCTGGTGGCAGGCCCCCTCCTCGCGACCGAGTCCGCGACCGCCGCGACCGTCGGCCTCGACGATCCGGCGAAGAAGGAGATCGCCATGAAACTGGTGTCCAGCGCCGAGAACTCCTCGCTGGACTGGAAGGCGCAGTACAAGTACATCGAGGACATCGGTGACGGCCGCGGCTACACGGCCGGAATCATCGGCTTCTGTTCGGGCACCGGCGACATGCTCGACCTCGTCGAGCTGTACACACAGCGCAAGCCCGGCAACGTGCTCGCCAAGTACCTGCCCGCGCTGCGCCGCGTGAACGGCGACGACTCCCACGAGGGCCTCGACCCCGGCTTCCCGGGCGACTGGCGCCGCGCGGCGGGGGACTCGGCGTTCCAGAAGGCGCAGAACGACGAGCGCGACCGCGTCTACTTCAACCCTGCCGTACGGCAGGGCAAGGCCGACGGCATAGGCACCCTCGGCCAGTTCGCGTACTACGACGCCATCGTGATGCACGGCGACGGCGGCGACAGCACGAGCTTCAGCAGCATCCGCAGGCGGGCCCTCGGGCATGCCCAGCCGCCCTCCCAGGGTGGCGACCAGGTGACGTATCTGAACGCCTTCCTCGACGCCCGGGTCTGGGCGATGAAGCAGGAGGAGGCGCACTCGGACACCAGCCGGGTGGACACCGCCCAGCGGGTCTTCCTCAAGAAGCGGAACCTGAACCTGGACCCGCCACTGGACTGGAAGGTGTACGGCGACAGCTACCACATCGGCTGACCCGCACGAACGAGCGGAGGGTGCGGCGCATCGCGTGTGCCGCACCCTCCGTACGCCCTGGCGCCGCCGGTCAGTGGGCCGGGACCGTCGTGAGGTCCTCGCCCGCCTCCATGGGGTGCGTCACCTCGCCGGCCTCCTGTCCCTTGCCCAGGTGGTTGAAGACCAGGTTCAGGACGACCGCCGCCACGCAGCCCGTAGAGATCCCCGAGTCGAGCACGATCCGCGCCGTCTCGGGGAAGGCGTGGTAGAACTCCGGCGCGGTGATCGGGATGATGCCGACGGCGAGGGACACGGCGACGATGAGGACGTTGTTGTCCTTCTCCAGCCCGGCCCTGACGAGGGTCTGGATTCCGCTGGCCGCGACCGAGCCGAAGAGCACGACGCCCGCCCCGCCGAGCACCGGGCGCGGGACGACCGCGATCAGAGAGGCGGCCATCGGGCACAGGCCCATCAGGACCAGGAAGCCGCCGCCCGTGGCGACGACGTACCGGCTGCGGATCCTCGTCATCGCGACCAGGCCGATGTTCTGCGCGAACGCACTGCACATGAAACCGTTGAAGAACGGGCTGAGCGCGGAGCCGAGGGTGTCGGCGCGCAGGCCGGCGGCGATCGTCTTCTCGTCGGCCGGCCGTTCGACGATCTCGCCGAGCGCCAGCATGTCCGCGGTCGATTCGGTCATCGAGACCACCATGACCACGATCATCGAGACGATCGCGGCGACCTGGAACTGCGGGGCGCCGAAGTGGAAGGGGGTCGGGAAGCCGATCACGTCCGCGTCCGCCACCGGGCTGAAGTCCGTGGCACCGAAGGGGATCGCGACGAGCGTGCCGATGACCAGGCCGAGCAGTACGGCGATCTGCTTGACGAAGCCTCGGGTGAAGCGGCGCAGCACCAGGACGATGACGAGCGTCCCTGCCGCCAGGCCCAGAAATGTCCTCGAACCGTAGTCGTCCGCCGCCGGGTTGGGGCCCTGCGCCCAGCCGAAGGCGACCGGCAGCAGCGAGATGCCGATGAGCGTGATCACGGAGCCGGTGACGACGGGCGGGAAGAAGCGGACCGCCTTGGAGAAGAAGGGGGCGGCTATGAAGCCGAGCACGCCCGCGACGATGACCGCGCCGAAGATGATCGGCAGCGCGTCGCTCTTGTCCTTGGTGGAGGCGACGACCGCGGTCATGGGCGCGACGCCGGCGAAGGTGACGCCGTTGACGAACGGCAGCCGGGCGCCGATCTTCCAGAATCCGAGGGTCTGCAGGAAGGTGGCGAGGCCCGCGGTGAACAGACAGGCGCCGGTCAGGAAGGTCAGTTCGGTGGCCGACAGGCCGATGGCCGCACCGACGATCAGGGGTGGGGCGACGACTCCGGCGTACATGGCGGCCACGTGCTGGAGGCCGGTGGTCGCCATCTTCAGGGGCGGGAGCTTCTCGTCGACCGGGTGCTTGGGCACGCCGGTCGGGACTGCATCAGTGCTGAGCGCGGGCTGGTCGGCCACGGCGGCTCCTCCGGTCGGTTACACGTCGGCGTTGACGCGGGGTTCAAGGAGGTGATGCGCGGTCGTGCGGGACCGGGACGATGATCGTCGGCAGACGGAGATCTGCGCGACGGAGACCGTTCCGGGGCGCACGCACGTCCATGCGCGCACCCCGGAGGCGGCCGCCGTGGGCCCCGCTCGGGTCCACGGCTACCGGCTGAGGGCCGTCCCCCTCAGCCGGAGATCTTCAACTGTTCAGGCCTGCGCGGCGATGCGCGCGAGGCGCTGCGCCTCGTCCCGCGTGGAGCGGGCGATGGCGTCCTCGTCGACGTGCAGCAGGCGGCTGTTCTCCACCACCGGCCGGCCGTTGACGAGGGAGAGTGTGACCGGTGCGGCGGCGCCGAAGACCAGCGCGGTCACCGGGTCGGCGATCGAGGCGTGGGCGAGGGTGTCCAGCTTCCACAGCACCAGGTCGGCGAGCTTGCCCGCCTCCAGGGAACCGATCTCCCTTGCCCGGCCCAGGACCTGGGCGCCCCCGTAGGTGCCCAGGCGCAGCGCCTGGCGGGCGTTCAGGGCGGCTTCGCGGTGGGCGCCGAGGCGGTTGATGAGGAGGGCGTTGCGCAGTTCGGTGTGGAGTTCGCCGGACTCGTTGGAGGCGGTGCCGTCGACGCCGAGGCCGACCGGGACGCCGGCCGCGAGCATGTCGGGGACGCGCGCGATCCCGGCCGCCAGGCGGGCGTTGGACGAAGGACAGTGGGCGACACCCGTCTTCGTACGGGCGAAGGCGGCGATGTCGGAGTCGTTCATGTGGACGCAGTGCGCCATCCACACGTCCTCGCCGAGCCAGCCGGTGGACTCGAAGTACTCGGTGGGTCCCATGCCGAACAGTTCCTTGCAGAACTGCTCCTCCTCCACGGTCTCCGAACCGTGCGTGTGCAGCCGTACGCCCTTGCGGCGGGCCAACTCGGCGCCCTGCTTCATGAGTTCGGTGGAGACGGAGAACGGCGAGCAGGGCGCGACGGCGACCTGGGTCATGGCGCCGAAGGAGGCGTCGTGGTGCTCGTCGACGGTCGCCTCGGTGGCGGCGAGGGCCCCTTCGAGGGTCTCGACGGCGAAGTCCGGGGGCAGGCCGCCGTCCTTCTCGCTGCGGTCCATGGAGCCGCGGGCGAGGGTGAAGCGGACGCCCGTCTCGCGCGCTGCCCGGATGATGGAGCCGGACAGGTCGCCGGAGCCCTTCGGGAAGACGTAGTGGTGGTCCATGGCGGTGGTGACGCCGCCGCGGGCCATCATCGCGAGCGAGCCCTGCGCCGCCGCGTAGGTCATGTCCTCGTCGATGCGCGCCCAGGTCGGGTAGAGCGCGACGAGCCAGTTGAAGAGGTTGTGGTCGGTGGCGAGGCCGCGGGTGATCCACTGGTAGAAGTGGTGGTGGGTGTTGACCAGACCAGGGGTCACGAGGTGGCCGCTCGCGTCGATACGGCGTACGACGTTCTCCAGGCCCTCGGGGGCCTTGCCCGCGCCGAGGGACTCGATCAGGTTGTCGGCGACGACCACGTACCCGGAGGCGTACTCGGTGTCGGCGGCGTCGACGGTCGCGATCGCACAGTTCTCGATGACGATGCGCTGGACTGCTGCCATGGTTCGTCCTTTACGTGTCGAGGAGAGGGCACGGCAGGACCCTAGGAGTTTTGAGTGCCGCGGCCGGGGAGCCACGGGTGCCGCGGGGGTGCGGGTGCCCCCGGCCGGAGCCGGACCGGGGGCACCGGCGGTGTCAGAGGTTGGTGAGGTCCACCGGGATGCGCGGTTCGCAGCCGTCGCGCAGGACGGTGCCCTCGATCAGACCGTAGGGACGGTCCGCCGCGAAGTAGACCTCGTTGTCGTTCTCCAGACCGAACGGCTTCAGGTCCACCAGGAAGTGGTGCTTGTTCGGGAGCGAGAAGCGGACCTCGTCGATCTCGCTGCGGCTGTTGATGATCCGCGAACCCATCTGGTACAGGGTCTGCTGCAGCGAGAGCGAGTACGTCTCCGCGAAGGCCTGGAGCATGTGCTTCCTGACCTGGTCGTAGGACTTCTCCCAGTTGGGCATCTTCTGGTCGTCGCCGGACCAGTTGAAGCGCCAGCGAGCAGAGACCTGGGTCGCCAGGATGCGGTCGTAGGCCTCCTGGAGCGTCGTGTACTTGTCCTTGACGTAGCCCCAGAACTCGGAGTTCGTCGAGTTCATCACGACGAGGTCCTTGAGGCCGGAGATGACCTCCCACTTCTCACCGTCGAAGGTGATCTGGGTGACCCGGGTCTCCTGGCCCTTGCGGACGAAGGAGTGCTTGACCGCGTCGGCGCCGATGAACCGGGAGTTGCCGTCCGAGGTCTCGATCCGCTCCCAGGAGTACTCCTCGATGCGGATGCGCGCCTGCTTGATCGGCTCCTGCGACGTCACGAAGTGGCGCGCGAGGTGGATGCCGAACTGCTCGGCGGACTCGATGCCGTACTCCTTGGCGAACGCGTACACCGTGTTCTTGGTGGTGTCCGTCGGCAGGACGTTCGCGTTGGAGCCCGAGAGGTGGACCTCCTGCATGTCGCCGCTCAGCGCGACCGACACGTTCAGGTCCTTGATGTGGTGCGTGTCGCCGTCACGGGTGATCTTGACTACGCGGTTCTCGGCCTTGCCGTACTGGTTCTGTCCCAGAATCGTGGGCATGTCTGCTAGCTCCCTCGGTAAACGGAGTAGCCGAACGGGTTGAGCAGCAGCGGTACGTGATAGTGCTCGCCCGGCGTGACGGCGAAAGTGATCGCCACCTCGGGGAAGAACGCACCGCTGTCCCGATTCGCGGGGGCGTCCTGCTGCGCATCGGCTTGCTTTTTTACGTTGTCCGACTCGAAGTACTGCTCGACGGCGAAGTCGAGCCGTACGTGAGTCGTCCCCTCCGGCAGCGCCGGGAGGTCCTTGCACCGGCCGTCCGCGTCGGTCGCGGAGCCGCCGAGCGCCTGCCAGTCGGCGTCGCGGCCGGCGCGGGCCGCGAGCCGGATGGCGACGCCCTCGGCGGGGCGGCCGACGCTGGTGTCCAGGATGTGCGTGGACACGGAGGCCGTGGTGTCGGTGCTCATGCCTTTTCTTCCTGTACGAGATTGCCGAGACGGATACGGTTGATCTTGCCCAGTTCCGCGCGGACGATCTCGCGCTCCTGCTCGGGCGAGTTGCCGATCCGTTCCTTGACCGCGTCGCGCATCTGCTCGCCGGTCCGGCCGGTGGCGCAGATCAGGAAGACGTGGCCGAACCTCTCCTGGTAGGCCAGGTTCAGTTCGAGCATCTCCGCCTTGAGTTCCTCGGAGGCGCCGGCCATGCCGCGCTGCTCCCGGGAGGAGGTCGGGTCGCCGGGCTTCGGCCGCCCGATGGGCGGGTGTCCGGCCATCGCCTCGGCGAGGTCCGCGGCGCTCAGCTCGGCCATGGCGGCGTCACTGGCGACGAAGAGGTCCTCGTTGGTGGTGTAGGGGCGGGCGGCGAGCAGCCGGTCGGCCCACGCCGTGGAGGCGCACGCCTCGTGGAGGGCGGCGAGGGCCGCCTGCTCCTCCAGGGCGTTGAACCGGGCCAGGCCCGGGGACGTGGAAGTCGAAGTCACGGGAGCCTCCGTGGCCGCGAAGGGCCTTCGTGCTGAACGGACTGCGGCCAGCTAACGCCCCTGCGCAACACCACGTCAACACTTTGTTGAAAATTCCGGGTAACGAAACCCGGCGGGGAGGCTCACGCCTCCTTGTCGCGGTTGAGGTAGTTGTAGACGGTGAACCGGCTCACGCCGAGGGCGCCCGCCACGGTCTCCACGCCGTGCCGCACGGAGAAGGCTCCGCGCGCCTCGAGTATCCGTACGACCTCCTGCTTGGCCTTGCGGTCGAGGTCGGCCAGCGGCTTGCCCTGCTTGCGCTCCAGGGCGGCCAGGATGTGATCGAGGGAGTCGGCGAGCTGCGGCAGGCGTACGGCGACGACGTCCGCACCCTCCCAGGACAGCACGACGTCGTCGGCGCCGGCCTGGTCGGGCGGCACCATCTCGCCGCCCATGGCGTCGACCAGCGGCTTGACGGCCGTGACGAAGGGATCGTCCCCGAAACCGGTCACCGGTCCCCCTCCGCGCCCGCGCTCTCCCCGACCACGTTGACCTGCAGCGAGACCCGGGTGGCCCCTGCCTCCAGCGCCCTGCGGAGCAGCGCGTCGACCGCGCTCAGCACCGCGTCCGCGCCGCCCTCCGCGGTGTTGCCGAACGGGCCGACGTCCACGGCGTCCAGTTCGGCCGCCTCGATGACCTCGCGGGCGACCAGCGCGTGCCGCGGTGCCTCTTCGAGGTCGAAGGGCTCGGTCGTGAACTCCACTCTCAATCGCACGCGCTCAACCTACTGCGCGGTCTCGATTTTCCGGCAGCCCCCTCTCGTTTCCGGCACAGCGAGTGGCGGCCCCCTCTTGACAAGCCCCGACACCCGACGGCAATCTTCCATTAAGCAGAAACGAACTTCCGCAATACGGAATTCACTCCGGATCACGGAAACTCACATCGCCAGCACGGAAGGGGGCGCCGACCCCATGCCAGGTTTTGAATCGGGCACAGCTGCAGAGCCGCGCTTCAACGTCAACCTGTCGATCCTCTTCACGGAACTCCCGCTCCTGGAGCGCCCCGCGGCCGCCGCCGCGGCGGGCTTCACCGCGGTCGAGCTGTGGTGGCCCTGGGTCGACTCCCCCACCCCCGAGCGGTCCGAGCTCGACGCCCTGAAGAAGGCGATCGAGGACGCGGGCGTCCAGCTGACGGGCCTGAACTTCTACGCGGGGCAGCTGCCCGGCCCGGACCGGGGCGCCCTGTCGATCCCCGGCGAGGAGTCGCAGCGGTTCCGCGCCAACATCGACGTGGCCGCGGACTTCGCCGCGTCGCTCGGCTGCAAGGCGCTCAACGCGCTGTACGGCAACCGTGTCGAGGGCGTCGAGCCGGCCGAGCAGGACGCGCTCGCACTGGAGAACCTGGTGCTCGCGGCGCGGGCAGCGGGCCGGATCGGCGCGATCCTCCTGATCGAGACCCTCAACAAGCCGGAGTCACCGCTCTACCCGCTGGTGAGCGCCCCGGCCGGCATCGAGGTCGTGGACAAGGTCAACGCGGCGACAGGCCTCGACAACGCCAGGTTCCTCATGGACCTCTACCACCTGTCCATGAACGGCGAGGACCTCCCCTCGGTGATCGAGCGGTACGCGGCCAGGACCGGCCACGTCCAGATCGCCGACAACCCGGGCCGCGGCGCGCCGGGCACGGGCTCCCTCCCGCTGGCGGACCTCCTCGGCCGGCTGGCCAAGGCCGGTTACGACGGCTGGGTGGGCCTGGAGTACAAGCCGGGCGACCGGCCCAGCGCGGAGGCCTTCGACTGGCTGCCGCGCGAGGCCCGCGCCGCCCGCTGACCTTTGCGCCGCCCGCCTGTGCAGCGCGCGGCAACCCATCGACGTATCGCAGCAGTTGCAGTCAGAGAGGCACCCTCATGAGCAATCTTCCCAAGGTCGCATGGATCGGTCTCGGCATCATGGGCTCCCCCATGTCGGAGAACCTGATCAAGGCCGGGTACGACGTCACCGGCTTCACTCTGGAACAGGACAAGCTGGAGCGGCTGGCCGCGGCCGGCGGCACCGTCGCGGGCTCCATCGCCGAGGCCGTGCGGGATGCCGACGTGGTCGTCACGATGGTGCCCGCGTCGCCGCACGTCGAGGCCATCGCGTACGGCCCCGACGGCATCCTGGAGAACGCGCGCTCCGGTGCGCTGCTGATCGACATGTCCTCGATCACCCCGCAGACCTCCGTCGATCTCGCCAAGGCGGCCGGGGAGAAGGGCATCCGTGTCCTTGACGCCCCCGTGTCCGGCGGCGAGGCCGGCGCGGTCGAGGCCGTACTGTCGATCATGGTCGGTGGCGGGCAGGCCGACTTCGACGAGGCCGAGCCGATCTTCGAGGCCCTCGGCAGGACCATCGTGCTCTGCGGTCCGCACGGCTCCGGCCAGACCGTGAAGGCGGCCAACCAGCTGATCGTCGCCGTGAACATCCAGGCGTGCGCCGAGGCCGTGGTCTTCCTGGAGAAGTCCGGCGTGGACCTGAAGGCCGCGCTCGACGTCCTCAACGGCGGGCTCGCGGGCTCCACCGTGCTGACGCGCAAGAAGGACAACTTCCTCAGCCGCGACTTCAAGCCGGGCTTCCGCATCGACCTGCACCACAAGGACATGGGCATCGTCACGGACGCCGCCCGCAACGTCGGCGCCGCCCTGCCCGTCGGCGCCGTGGTCGCCCAGCTGGTGGCCTCGCTGCGCGCCCAGGGCGACGGCGGCCTGGACCACTCCGCCCTGCTGCGCGCGGTCGAGCGCCTCTCCGGCGCGCAGCTCTGAGACTTCCGGGCCGCGGCGGCGCTGACAACTGTCCTGTCGCGCCCAGGCGCCGCCGCGGCCCGGAATCAACTTCAACAAACTGTTGACGGCCAGAACGCCGCAAACCTAGGCTCCACGCAGCGGAGGGTCCACATAGCGGAAGTAGGTTTCCGCTGACCCCGCTGTCCTCTCGTACGGAAGGTCCAGATGTCGAAGCGCGTGCTCACGACCGAGTCCGGCGCCCCGGTCGCCGACAACCAGAACTCCGCCACCGCCGGCGCAGGCGGCCCGCTCCTCCTCCAGGACCAGCACCTTCTGGAGAAGCTCGCCCGGTTCAACCGCGAGCGGATCCCGGAGCGCGTGGTGCACGCCCGCGGCTCGGGCGCGTACGGCTACTTCGAGGTCACCGACGACGTCACGGACTTCACGTACGCCGACTTCCTGAACACGGTGGGCAAGCGCACCGAGCTCTTCCTGCGCTTCTCGACCGTGGCGGACAACCTGGGCGGCGCGGACGCGGTGCGCGACCCGCGCGGCTTCGCGGTCAAGTTCTATACGGAGGAGGGGAATTACGACCTCGTCGGCAACAACACCCCTGTCTTCTTCATCAAGGACCCCCTCAAGTTCCCCGACTTCATCCACTCCCAGAAGCGCGACCCGTTCACGGGCAAGCAGGAGCCGGACAACGTCTGGGACTTCTGGGCGCACGCCCCCGAGGCGACGCACCAGATCACCTGGCTGATGGGCGACCGCGGCATCCCGGCGTCGTACCGCCACATGAACGGCTACGGCTCGCACACCTACCAGTGGACCAACGCCGAGGGCGAGGCCTTCTTCGTCAAGTACCACTTCAAGACGAACCAGGGCATCCGCAGCCTGTCGTCGGAGCAGGCCGCCGAGATCGCGGGCAAGGACCCCAACTCCCACCAGACGGACCTGCTGCAGGCCATCGAGCGGGGCGTCAACCCCTCCTGGACGCTGTACGTGCAGATCATGCCGGCGGCCGAGGCGGCGGACTACCGCTTCAACCCGTTCGACCTCACCAAAGTGTGGCCGCACCGCGACTACCCCCTGCAGCGGGTGGGCCGCCTGGTCCTGGACCGCAACCCGGACAACGTCTTCGCCGAGGTCGAGCAGGCCGCGTTCTCCCCGAACAACTTCGTTCCGGGCATCGGTCCCTCGCCCGACAAGATGCTCCAGGGCCGGCTGTTCGCCTACGCGGACGCACACCGCTACCGCCTGGGCGTCAACCACACCCTGCTCGCGGTGAACGCGCCGAAGGCGACGCTCGCGCACAACTACGGCCGCGACGGCCTGATGGCGTCCAACGCGCAGGGCCGCGCCGCCAAGAACTACGAGCCCAACTCCTACGACGGCCCCGCCGAGACCGGCCGCCCGCTGTCGGCGCCCCTCGCGGTGAACGGCCACACCGGCACGCACGAGGCGCCGCTGCACACCAAGGACGACCACTTCGCCCAGGCGGGCGAGCTGTACCGCCTGATGTCGGCCGAGGAGCGCGCCCGGCTGGTCGCGAACATCGCCGGCGGTCTCGCACAGGTCTCCCGCGACGACGTCATCGAGAAGAACCTCGCCCACTTCCACGCCGCCGACCCGGACTACGGAAAGCGCGTGGAGGAGGCGGTCCTCGCCCTGCGCGAGGACTGAGCCTCACACCCGCCCGCAAGCGCCGTGGACCCGGATGAGGGGTGGTCACACGGCGGGAGCGGGCGACCCGGACCGCGGCGGAGTGCGAGCCAGTGCGGTGGTCAAGGTTCCGGGCCCCCTTCTCGACCTGAGGGAAGGGGCGCCCCGGTTCCATCGCATCCGCCGCGGTCCCGGCAACACCTCCAGACTCCGTCCGGCGGCGCGAATGTCCTGTCGCGCCCAGCCTCGCACCGTCGGACGGCACCACCCCCTCGCTCACCGGCCCCGCGGCGCCGGGTACGGACGGTCCCGTACCCGGCGCCGCGGCATGCGTTCAGGGTGCGGATCCGGTCGCCGCGCAGGAGGCTTGGGGCATGGACCTTCCCAGCATCGTCGTGCACGCCCCGGGTCTCGACGGTTCCCGGCGGGTCACCGCGGGTGACGAGACCCTCGGGATCGCCTGTCACCTCGACGACGTCGTCGAGATCCTGCGCCGCTCCGACCTCGACGAGATCGAGGTCGAGGAGAGCGACATCATCGACTGGCAGGGCGGCGGCCCCGACGACTGGCCCGGTCTGTCGGAGCATCCGGCCGAGTGAGTTCCCGTCCGGTGAGACCCCCGCTGCGTACTCCAGCGTGCGTACCCGGCGTACGGAACCCTCAAATCTACCTCTGAACACGGCCCCGGGGGCTTCAACTCCCCCCGGGTACGGGCACATTCTCGACGCATGGGGCCCGCCGGCACGGGGGCGGCGGGCCCCGAACGGGGAAGGTTGCCGGGGGGCATCACAGAGCCGCGTCACGACGGATCCGGGGGGACCGTGGGACGCGGCTCTGCTGCGTTCCGGCTCAGCCCGGGCGGACCGCGCCGACGCCCGCCGGGTTCTTCAGGAACGGCAGTGTGTGCCGCAGGAAGAGGTCCGGGCGCTCGTTGTACGCCTCGTGGGCCGCGGGAAGCACCACGCTCACCGTGTGCGCGGGCAGCGCCCGGCGGGCCCTGCGCCCGTCCAGGAGGGCCGGAACGACCGGGTCCCGGCTGCCCCAGAGCAACAGCACGGGGATTCGCAGGGCGCCGGGGTCCCGCAGCCCGAACCCCGGCTCCGCGAATCCGCGCCAGATCGCACAGTGCACCGCCAACCGAGTGGTGTTCCCCGGGAGTTGACGGGCACGCCGGTACGTCGCCCGGGCGCTCGGCGTGCGCAGCTCGCCCAGGTAGAGGCGGGCCAGCGGTACGACCAGCCGACGCGCGCGGGCCGGGCGCCCCATGACCTCGCGGCAGAACCAGCGGGTGAGGGGGCTCAGCCGGGTGAACCCCGCCGGGTCGACGAGCACGAGCGCCGTCACCGCCCGCGCATGCCGCCCCTCCGCCAGCCGGCAGGCCACATAGCCGCCCACGCTGTTGCCGACCACGGCGATCCGCCGCACTCCCTGCTCGGCGGCGAGCACGTCGAGGACCCGCTCGGCGACGTCCACCAGACGCTCGGGGGTGACGCGGCCGGGCTCGCTCGCGGTCGAGTCGCCGAAGCCCGGCCAGTCGACGACGAAGGTGCGGTGACGGTCCGCGAGGGCGGGCAGCACGGCGTCGAAGTCACGGCCGTCACCGGGGTTGGCGTGCAGCAGCAGCACCGCGGACGTACCGGGCTCGCCATGGGCGCGTACGGCGATGTCACCGAGGGGGGTGGGGACGGTCAGACGCATGGGGCGAGCATGCCGGGCTCGCGGGGGCCTGGGAAGAGCGGCTCGGGTACGGCGAAGGGCGGCTCATCCCCCCGATGAGCCGCCCTGCGCCTGCCTGTTGAGCTTTTGACCGTGTGCCAGAGGTGTGTCAGACCTTCAGCGGCCTGATCGAGGTGGGCGCGTGGCCCGGTTCGGTCGCGAGTTCCTCGAACTCCGCCACGTTGCTGATGTCGTTCGTCTTGCTCATGGCGATGTTGGTGACGCGCTCCAGGATCGCCTCGACGACGACCGGCACCTGGAACTCGGCGGCGAGCTTCTTGGCCTGCTCGAAGGCGGCGCCCAGCTCGCCCGGGTCGGTGACCCGGATCGCCTTGCAGCCGAGGCCCTCGACGACCTTGACGTGGTCGACGCCGTAGACGCCCAGCTCCGGGGAGTTGATGTTCTCGAACTCCAGGTTGACCTGGAAGTTGATGTCCAGGCCGAGCTGCGCCTGCCGGATGAGGCCCAAGTAGGCGTTGTTCACCAGGACATGGACGTACGGGATCCGGTGCTGGGCGCCGACGGCCAGTTCCTCGAGCATGAACTGGAAGTCGTAGTCGCCGGAGAGCGCGACGACCTGGGCGTCCGGGTCGGCCTTGGCGACGCCGAGGGCGGCCGGGATCGTCCAGCCGAGCGGGCCCGCCTGGCCGCAGTTGATCCAGTGCCGCGGCCGGTAGACGTGCAGCATCTGGGCGCCGGCGATCTGCGAGAGGCCGATGGTGGTGACGTACCGGGTCTCGGGGCCGAAGGCCTTGTTCATCTCCTCGTAGACGCGCTGCGGCTTGATCGGGATGTCGTCGAAGTGCGTACGGCGCTGGAGCGTGGCCTTGCGCTGCTGCGCGGACGCGGCCCACGCGGACCGGTCGGGGAGCTTGCCCGCGGCCTTCAACTCCCGTGCCACCTCGACGAACAGCTCCAGCGCGGCCTTCGCGTCGGAGGCGATGCCGTAGTCCGGGGCGAAGATCTTGCCGATCTGGGTGGGCTCGATGTCGACGTGGACGAACTTGCGGCCGGCCGTGTAGACGTCCAGCTTGCCGGTGTGGCGGTTGGCCCAGCGGTTGCCGATGCCGAGGACGAAGTCGGACTCCAGGAAGGTCGCGTTGCCGTAGCGGTGCGAGGTCTGCAGGCCGACCATGCCGGCGTTCAGCTCGTGGTCGTCGGGCAGGATGCCCCAGCCCATCAGGGTCGGGACGACCGGCACACCGGTCAACTCGGCGAATTCCACCAGGAGTTCGGAGGCGTCGGCGTTGATGACACCGCCGCCGGCGACGATCAGGGGGCGCTCGGACTCGCCCAGCAGGCCGATCGCCTTCTCGATCTGCGCGCGGGTGGCGGCGGGCTTGTAGGCGGCCAGCGGTTCGTACGTCTCCGGGTCGAACTCGATCTCGGTGAGCTGGACATCGATGGGCAGGTCGATGAGGACGGGCCCGGGACGGCCGGAGCGCATCAGGTGGAAGGCCTGCTGGAAGACGCCCGGGACCTGGGCCGCCTCCAGCACGGTGACCGCCATTTTCGTGACCGGCTTGGCGATCGAGGCGATGTCGACGGCCTGGAAGTCCTCTTTGTGGATCACGGCGGTCGGTGCCTGGCCGGTGATGCAGAGGATCGGGATCGAGTCGCCGATCGCGGAGTAGAGACCCGTGATCATGTCGGTGCCGGCCGGGCCGGAGGTGCCGATGCAGACGCCGATGTTGCCCGGGTGGGTCCGGGTGTAGCCCTCGGCCATGTGCGAGGCGCCCTCGACGTGCCGGGCGAGGGTGTGACCGATCCCGCCGGAGGCCTTGAGGGCGGCGTAGAAGGGGTTGATCGCCGCGCCCGGGACGCCGAACGCGTTGCTGACGCCCTCGCGCTTGAGGATCTCGACTGCCGCGCGGGCAGCGGTCATACGAGCCATGGAGTACTCCTGCTTCGGCTGTCGGATTCGCGCTCCCGTCGCGCCCCGCGAGAGCTGCCCGAGTCCGGATCGATTCCCGCACGGATTCCGTATGAATTCCGTATTGCGGAAACTAACTTCTACTATCTGGAATCAATGTAGGTGGCGGGCCCAGGGGCGTCAAGAGTGGGCGTTTCCCTGCCGCCGGACCCCTCGCAGGAGGACGATGGGGTCGCTGTCCCGATGGGACACAGGCTCTGAGGGAAACGCTGTCCCCGACGTGACGTCCTGGAGTGGCCCATGGCCGAGAGCGTGCCGGTGCGGTGCCCCGACTGCCGCCGCGAGCATCTCTACGCCGCGCCGTCCTATCCCTGTGTGTGCGGCGCCCCCGTCGTGCCGCCCCTCGACCGCCTCGCGAACCCGGCGCCGGTCACCCACCGCACCTGGGACGAGGACTGGGTCACGGTCCGCTGCGGCACATGCGGCCGGGAGGACCAGTGGCCCCATCCCGAGCTGGGGTGCGACTGCGGGACGGTGCTGCGCATACCGGTCCGGGGAGTACGGCGCCCGCTGCGCGCCGAGCGCGTGCCGGGCACGACCATCGAGGCGGACCCGGAGCCGGGCCGGGACACCCGTGCGCACACGTCCGACACCTCGACCCCGGACACGCCCCCGGGAACGGAGGCGAGCAGGAACAGTCCGGCCCCCGGCACCCGCCGCATCCCGGACCACACCCCGCTGCCCCGCACGGCCTCCGCGCCGCGCCCCGCGTTCCAGCCGGTCACCATCCGCACCGCCCGGGACGCCGTCACCGCGGCCGCGCTGTATCTGCGCTGGCTCGGCTACCGGGACATCCGGCGGGCCGACCAGCGGCCGCCGTCCGGGATCGGGCTCGCCGCCCGGGGCATCCTGGCGCAGGTCGACCCGACCGTGCGCCCGGCCTCGCTGCGCGACGTCGAGTGCCTCTGGCTGACCTCCATGACCGACTCCGCGCGCTGCGTCTACTTCTCCCTCGCCGGCTACGCGGACGACGCCCGCACCCGCGCCGACGCCCTCGGGGTCCCGCTCTTCCTCCTCGACCTCACGGGCACCCCGCAGCCGGTGAACAGCCCGGCCGACGAGCTGATCGCCGCCGGCGCCTGACCCTCACACCTCCCCGGGCGGGCGGCAGGAGCCGTCGCGCAGCGGAAACGTGGCCGTGACGGTGGTGCCCGCACCCCCGGAGGTGACGGTCAGAACACCGTGCAGCGCCTCGGTGCGCCGCCGCATGGAAGCGAGGCCGACGCCCGCGGCCGCCTCGGACACTCCGCGACCGTCATCGCTCACCACGACCCGCAGCGACGTGCCGTCCAGTGCGATGGCGACGGCGGCCCGACGGGCGTGCGCGTGCCGGACGGTGTTGGTCAACGCCTCCGTCACGATGCGGTAGGCGGCGGTCTCCACGTCGGGCGGCAGCCTCGGCAGCAGGACGGCGGTGACGTCGACGGGGACGACCAGCGACACGGTCCTGGCCTGCTCCCGTACGGCACCGATCAGCCCCAGTGCGTCCAGCACCGTGGGGCGGAGTCCGTCGATGATGCGGCGGATCTCTCCGATCGACAGGGTGACCTCGGCCCGGATCCGGTCCAGCAGTTCCCCGCAGGTGGCGGTGTCGCCCCGGGCCAGCGCCTCGGAGAGGGCCTGGAGCCCCAGTCCCATTCCGGACAGCGAAGGGCCGAGTCCGTCGTGCAGGTCGTGCTGGAGCCGGGCGCGCTCGCCGCGGGTGGCGCTCACCACCCGGTCGCGCTCCGCCTCCAGGGCCTCGGTGAGCTCCAGCGCGCGTACGAGGACGGCGATCTGCAGGGCCAGCGCGGAGAGGAGGCGCAGTTCGGCGTCACTGTAGGTCTCTTCCGGCGCGCGTTCGCCCACCGTGAGGGTGCCGACGTCCCGGCCGCCGACCCGCAGCGGCATCGCCCGGCCTGCGACGGGCTGCGCGCCCACCGAGTTGAGGACGCGGCCACCGCTGCCCACCACGACGGCGCCCGGCGCTCGCAGGGCGCCGACGACGACCCTCAGCGCGGCCGACAGCAGATCGAGTTCCTCCGCGCCCGCTATCTCGTCACCGAGCCGGGTGACCGCGCGCAGCGGATCCTCTCGGGCGCCGTAGACGAAGCGGTCCGCCGCGCGCTGCAACCGGTCCCGCATCGGGGAGAGCAGCCCCGCGACCAGCGCGGCCGCCACCACTCCGGGCAGCGGACGGCGGTCCAGGGCCGAGCCGACCACCGCGGTCGCCACCAGATAGACCACGATCACGCAGCCGGTCAGCGCCCCGTAGACGAGCCCTCGGCGCAGCACAGTCTCGATGCCCAGCAGCCGGTAGCGCAGTACCCCGACCGTCATGGCCAGCGGCAGGGTCGCGGCGATCACGGAGCGCGGCACGTCCGGGACGGTGAGGACGATCGCGACGACCTGAAAGCCCTCCAGGCAGACCAGCAGGGCCAGTTGCTGGCGTTGGGGGGAGCGGGCGCGGGCGAGCCGGACGAGGGTGCCGATCCAGATGGCGATGCCGGAGAGGACGAGCAGCGGCAGGCAGACCCCTTCGAGCAGCGCGGTGAGCACGGCGGGCGGCAGGCTCGCCGGAGGGGGCCCGTGGGGGAAGAAATAGCGGTGGGGCTCCGGATCGAAGGGCGATGTGAACGTGAGCACGACGGTGCCCGCGGTGGCCGCGGCGACGGGCAGCCGCCACCAGCGTCGCGGGAGGTTGCCGTCCGGATAGAAGGCCATCAGCAGGGTGGGCGGGACCAGCCAGCCGGGCACGAACATCCCTCCGGCCAGGAACACGGCGGCGTGGGCCGCCGGCCACGCCGGGTCGGCGACGCTCGTGCCGTAGCCGCCGTACGCCACGAGCCCCACCTCGCAGGCGGACGTCACACCGACCCCGAGGATCAGCCACCCCACGATGTTGCGCGGGCGCAGCAGGGCGAGCACCGCGCCGGTCAGTGCCCAGACCACGCTCGCGCCGCCGATGGCGGCCACCCACAGCCCGGAACCGGCGGGCCCCACGCGCCCGGCGTGCGGCAGGGCCGACGTCCAGCCGGCGAAGGCCACCGCGGCGACGGCCAGGAACACGCCGGCTCCCGCGACCGCACGCACGGCCGCGCCCCCGGTCCGCGCCGGCCGGTCGGCCACGCGACCCGGCGCTCCCGCCGGCGCCGGCGGGAGCGCCGGGTCAGGTGCCCAGTCCGGCGTCACGTGCCTTGGCGACCGCGGCGGCGCGGTCGCGCACCCGTAACTTGAACAGGACGGCCGACACATGATTGCGGACCGTCTTCTCCGACAGGACGAGCCGCCGGGCGATCTCGTGGTTGCCGCAGCCGGTGGCGATGAGCCCGAGCACCTCCCGTTCGCGTTCGGTGAGTTCGGGGAAGACCTGGGCCGCGTAGTCCCGGTGGGCGCCGGTGAAGAAGGCGACGATCCGGCGGGCGACGGCCTCGCCGTACACCGCGTCCCCGGAGGCGACGGCCAGCACGGCGCGGACGATCTCCGTGCGGTCGGCGCCCTTGAGCAGGTAGCCGCGGGCCCCGGCGCGCAGTGCGCCCATCAGTGCCTGGTCGTCCTCGTGCATGGTGAGCACCAGGACGCCCAGGTCCGGGTGGCGCGCGAGGAGGGAACGGGTGGCGGCCGCGCCGTCGAGCCCGGGCATGGCCAGGTCGGTCAGGACGACATCGGGGCTCGTCCGCTCGACGACCGCGAGCAGTTCCTCACCGCTCGCCGCCTCCCCGACGACCTCGACCTCGGTCCCTTCGACGAGTACGGCTCTGAGGCCGTAGCGGAACATCGGGTGGTCGTCTGCGATGACCACCCGGACCGCGGAGTGTCCGCTCACGCTTCCTCCAGCGGGGATACGGCAGGTCCGCTGCGCCCGCGTGCCCCGCCCACCAGCGTCCCGCGGGCGGTGTCCCGGTGGCGGCGTGCCGCGTCCCGTCGGTCGCGGGCACGCTGCCCGCCCCGGCCGGGACCCGTGCCTCATGTGCCGGGCTCGCGGAAGGCCCATGGTGGCACCGAATCGCAAGGCAGCGAACCACGGGGGATCCATGCGTACGAAACTTCAACTCGCCGCGCTCACCGGCCTGTCCGGCATTCTGCTGATGGGCGCGGTCGCATGCGGCAGCGACGGCGGCGGCGGTTCGTCCGACGACGTCCCGGGCATCTGCGACGCGTCGGTGCTGGACGACTGCACGGATCCGGTGGACCCCGTGGACCCGGTGGACCCGGTGGACCCGGTGGACCCGGTGGACCCGGTGGACCCGGTGGATCCCGTGGACCCAGTCGATCCCGTGGACCCGGACCCCGTCACCTCCTGCGCTTACGCGGGCGACTACTTGTGCGACGACACGCCCATCGTCATTCCGGCGCCCGATCTCGGCAGCTGGAGCTGACCCCACCGAGAGCGCCCTACTCGCCGTACCCCTCCCGCAGCTCGATCTTCCTGACCTTCCCGGACACCGTCATCGGGAAGGACTCCAGGATCCGCAGCCTGCTGGGGATCTTGTAGTGCGCCAACTGCCCCTCGCAGAAAGCCCGTAGCTCCTCCAGCGTCAGCGGGTCAGCCTGGTCGCGGGGGATGACGCAGGCGAGGACCTCCTCGCCGTAGCGCTCGTGGGGGACGCCGACCACCTGGACGTCGGCGATCTTCGGGTGGGCGTAGAGGAACTCCTCGATCTCGCGCGGGTAGACGTTCTCGCCGCCGCGGATGATCATGTCCTTGATGCGGCCGACGATCTCGACGTAACCGTCGTCGCGCATCACCGCGAGGTCCCCGGTGTGCATCCAGCGCCCGGGGTCGATGGCCTCGGCGGTCTTCGCGGGTTCCTGCCAGTAGCCGAGCATGACGCTGTAGCCGCGGGTGCACAGCTCCCCGGAGGTGCCGCGCGGCTGTGTCACTCCGGCGGGGTCGACGACCTTCACCTCCAGGTGCGGGAGCACGCGGCCGACGGTGCCGGTGCGGTGTTCCAGGTCGTCGTCGCGGCGCGTCTGCAGCGACACCGGGGACGTCTCCGTCATGCCGTAGCAGATGGACACCTCCTCCATGTGCATCTCGGCGACCACCCGCTTCATCACCTCGACCGGGCAGGGCGAGCCCGCCATGATCCCGGTGCGCAGGGAGGTGAGGTCGTAGGTCGCGAAGTCGGGCAGGTTCAACTCCGCGATGAACATGGTCGGTACGCCGTACAGCGAGGTGCAGCGCTCCTGCTCGACCGCGCGGAGCGTCGCCACCGGGTCGAAGGAGGGCGCGGGAATGACCATGCACGCGCCGTGCGAGGTGGCGGCGAGGTTGCCCATCACCATGCCGAAGCAGTGGTAGAAGGGCACCGGGATGCAGATCCGGTCCTGCTCGGAGTAGGAGAGCAACTCCCCAACGAAATAGCCGTTGTTGAGGATGTTGTGGTGGGAGAGAGTGGCTCCCTTGGGGAAGCCCGTCGTGCCCGAGGTGTACTGGATGTTGATGGGGTCGTCGCAGGACAACTCGCCCGCACGCGCGCGGAGTTCCGCCTCCCTCTCCGACGCCCCGCGCGCCATCAGCGCCTCCCAGCTCGGGTCGCCGATGTACACGACCTCCCTCAACTGCGGGCACTTGCCGCGCACTTGCCCGACCATCGCGCGGTAGTCGCTCGTCCTGTGGCCGAGGGAGGCGACCAGCAGGGAGATTCCGGCCTGGTTGAGGACGTACTCGACCTCGTGGGTGCGGTAGGCCGGGTTGATGTTCACCATGATCGCGCCGATGCGGGCGGTGGCGTACTGGACGAGTACCCACTCGGGGCAGTTGACCGCCCAGATGCCGACCCGGTCGCCCTTGCCGACCCCGCCGGCGAGCAGCGCGTACGCCAGCCTGTCGACGTCCGCGGCGAACCGCGTGTAGGTCCAGCGCCGCCCGGACGGCAGGTCGACGAGCGCCTCGCGGTCCGGCCAGGCCGCGACCGCCCGGTCGAGGTTGGCTCCGATGGTGTCCCCGAGCAGGGCTGTCCCGCTCGTTCCGTGTGTGTACGACGGTTCGCTCATCGGAAGTCCTCCTCGCGGTACTCGTCGGACGAGCCCGCGGCCGTGGCCTCGCGCAGCTCGATCCGGCGGATCTTGCCGGAGACGGTCTTGGGGAGTTCGCCGAACTCCAGGCGGCGGATGCGCTTGTACGGCGCCAGGGCCGTGCGGGAGTGCTCGAAGAGCACCTTCGCGGTGTCGGGACCGGGCTCCCAGCCCTCCGCCAGCACGATGTACGCCTTGGGCACCGACAGCCGCAGCTCGTCGGGGGCGGGCACCACGGCCGCCTCGGCCACCGCCTCGTGCTCAAGCAGCGCGCTCTCCAGCTCGAAGGGGGAGATCTTGTAGTCGGAGGCCTTGAAGACGTCGTCGGCGCGGCCGACGTACGTGATGTAGCCGTCCGCGTCGCGGGCGCCGATGTCGCCGGTGCGGTAGTAGCCGCCGGCCATCGCCTCCGCCGTACGGTCCGCGTCTCCGTGGTAGCCGGTCATCACGCCGACGGGACGCGCGGACAGCTCGATCGAGATCTCGCCCTCGTCCGCACCGGGCGCGCCCGACACCGGGTCGAGCAACGTGATGCGGAAGCCGGGGCTGGGGCGGCCCATGGAGCCCGTCTTCAGTTCCTGCCCCGGACTGTTGGAGACCTGGACGGCGGTCTCGGTCTGCCCGAAACCGTCCCGGATGGTGACGCCCCAGGCGCGCCGCACCTGTTCGATCACCTCGGGGTTCAGGGGCTCCCCCGCCGCGACCGCCTCGCGCGGCGGCGTGCGCAGCTGGGTCAGGTCGGCCTGGATGAGCATGCGCCACACGGTGGGCGGCGCACAGAAGGTGGTCACACCCGCCCGGTCCATCTCCGCCATCAGACGGGGCGCGTCGAAGCGCGTGTAGTTGTGGATGAAGACCGTTGCCTCGGCGTTCCAGGGCGCGAAGAGGTTCGACCAGGCGTGCTTGGCCCAGCCGGGCGAGGAGATGTTGAGGTGCACGTCGCCCGGCTTCAGCCCGATCCAGTACATCGTCGCCAGATGCCCGATCGGGTACGAGACGTGGGTGTGCTCGACGAGCTTGGGGCGGGCGGTGGTGCCCGAGGTGAAGTAGAGCATCAGCGGGTCGTCCGAACGGGTGGGGGCGTCCGGCACGAAGGCCGCCTCGGCGCCGTCCGCCTCGGTGTACGACCGCCAGCCCGGCCGTTCGCCGCCGACGGTGATCCGGGTGTAGCCGCCCGGCACGTCGTCGAACTTCTCCGCGTCCTCGGCCCGTGCGATCACGTGCCTGACGCGGCCGCGCTCGACGCGGTCGCGCAGGTCGGCGGGGCCGAGCAGGGTGGTGGCCGGGATGACGACGGCCCGCAGCTTCATCGCGGCGAGGGCCGTCTCCCACAGTTCGACCTGGTTGCCGAGCATGACGAGGATGCGGTCCTCGGCGCGGACGCCCTGCGCGCGCAGCCAGTTGGCCACGCGGTTCGAGCGCTCCGCCAACGCGGCGAAGGAGAACTCGGCGCTCTCACCGTCCTCCTCGACGATGTGCAGGGCGGTGCGGTCGTTGTCGCGGGCGATCACGTCGAACCAGTCGAGGGCCCAGTTGAAGCAGTCCGGGCGAGGCCAGGTGAAGCCCTCGTAGGCCGTGGCGTAGTCCTCGCGGTGCTCCAGCAGGAAGTCCCGTGCGGCGCGGAAGCCGCTCGTCGCACCCGTCGTCGCCGTCATGTGTCCTCCTCGATGCTGCACAGCCGCCCGGCAGGTAGCACTTTCGACCCAGGCCCTAGCATCGTGTATTCGTGATGCAGATCTCACCACCCCCGAACGGGGGTGCGCCGCGATGAAGGGGCGAGCAGGTGGCAGCAGACGCAGCCGAGGCGGTGGAATTGCGTGGCGCGCTGGTACGGCTGCGGCGCGCCACGGGGCTGCCGGTCGCCTTCGGCGGACTGGTCGAGCCCGGCCGACAGCACGTTCGCATCAGCGAACTCAGCGGCACGGCGACGGCCGCGCTCAGCGCGCTCGCGGTGTCGTCGGGCAACGGTCTGGGCGGCAAGGCGGTGGCCCTCGCCCGGCCGTGCGCGGTGACGGACTACTCCGCCTCGCGGCAGATCAGCCACGAGTACGACATCGCGGTCGCGACCGAGGGCCTGTGCTCGGTGGTCGCCGTCCCCGTCGTCGTACGGCGTCGGGTGCGCGGAGTGCTGTACGGCGCCCTGCGCACGGTGCAGCCGCTCGGTGACCGCACGCTCGGCGCGGCCGTGGCGGCGGCGCGGGACGTGGAGCAGGCCCTGGTCGTGCGGGACGAGGCGCAGGGGCTGCTGACCGTGGCACGGCAGCCCACTGCGGCGATGGAGACGGCCGCGTGGGAGGAGGTGCGCGAGGCGCACGGGGCGCTGCGGGCGCTTGCGCCGCGGATCGTGGACCCGGCCCTGCGGGCCGAACTGCTGGAGGCCTGCGGGCGCCTGGTCGGTGCGGCCGCAAACGAACCCGGCCGCGGGGCCGGAGCCGGGGCGGGCGCGCGGGCCGTCACGCTGGCGCCGCGCGAGGTGGACGTCCTCGCGTGCGTCGCGGCCGGGGTGACCAACGCGGGCGTGGCCGAGCGGCTGGGGCTGCGCCCGGAGACGGTGAAGGGGTACCTGCGCTCCGCGATGCGGAAGCTGGGCGCCCACACACGGCTGGAGGCGGTGGTCGCGGCGCGGCGGGCCGGCTTGCTGCCGTAGGCGTATTGGACTGGGCCATTACGCGGGAGCGGGGCGGGATTGCCGCCACAGCCGTCCGCTCGTCCCCTTTTGACCGTTCCGCGAACCCTCTCCATTCGGTCGCCATTCAGCCGGCCCGCCACTGAATCCCTCTATGCCGATCTCTTGTTATTTCCCTCACCACCCCGACCCTCCGAAATTCAAAGAAACATTGCCTAATATTGGCCCGGACACGACACGTGAGGGGAGCGGTGACCGTGCGAGGGGACTTCGACGAACCTGCGAGACCGCGCCCCGACCTGGTCATCGGCCGGGAGGAGGTGTACGCGGGGGCCCGTGAGCATCTCGCCGGCGGAGGCAGCGTGCTCGTGCACGGCCCGGCGGGAATAGGAAAGTCCGCCGTACTGCGCGCGCTGGCCGCGGAATACGCCGAATCGGCCCGCACCGTGTTGCGCTGCTCGGCCACCGAGTCCGAATCCCATCTCCCGTTCCTCGCGCTCGCCGACCTCCTCGGGCTCGTCGCCGACGAGGTCTCCGACAAACTGCCCGCCCCGCAGCGCACGGCCCTCGAATCGGCGCTCACCGGACGCGGCGAGTCCACCCTGCAACGCGACGGTCTCGCCCTTCGGCTCGCGGTGCTGTCCGTGCTGCGCGCCCTGGCCGCCGAGGGGCCGGTGCTGATCGTCGCCGACGACCTGCAGTGGCTGGACCCGGCCAGCGCCGAACTGCTCGGCTTCGCCGCCCGCCGCCTCGGCGGAATGCCCGTGCGCATGCTGTGCGCCGTACGCACCGGCACGGACCCGCAGGGAACCCCGCACGACCGCTATCTACGCGCGTCCCCGCCCGAGACCCTGGCCGTGCGGGTCAATCCGCTCACCCGCCCCCAGGTGGGTGAACTCCTCGCCCGCCGCGGTCACACCGACCTGCCCCGGTCCACCGTGCGGGACATCCACCGCACCAGCGGCGGCAACCCCCTCTTCGCACTGGAGCTCGGCCGCGCCCTGGCCGAGTCACCGACCCCGCCGAGCCCGGGCGAGCCGCTGCCCGTGCCGACCTCGCTGCGCGCGCTCGTCCTGAACCGGCTGGAGATGCTCTCCGCCGAGGCCCGCCGCACCCTGCTCGTCGTCAGCGCGGGCGCCCGCCCCACCCTCGCGCTGCTGCACGCCGCGGGCCGCGAGAACGCGGAGGCGGAGACGGCCTCGGCCGCCGCCCTCGGCCTGCTCGCCACCGAGCGCGAGACCCCCGGCATCCGCTTCGCGCACCCGCTCATCTCCGCCGCCCTGTACGCCGAGGCGACCGCCCAGGAACGGCGCGCCGCCCATGCCGCGCTGTCCACGGCGGCCTCCGACCCGATCGAGCGGGCCCGCCACCTCGCCCTGGCCACCACCGGCACCGATCCCGAGGTCGCCGACCGGCTCGGTGCGGCCGCGGCCGCCGCCCGGGACCGCGGCGCCCCGTCGGTCGCCGCCGGACTGGGGTTGCTGGCCGCCCGGCACACCCCGCCGGACGTCCGGCCCGGCCCGGACGAGCGGCGGCTGCTGGCGGCCGAGGACGCGGTCACCGCCGGTGACCTGGACCTCGCACGGGAGATCGCCCGCGAGGTACTGAGCACCGCGACCGAGCCCTCGGACCGGGTGCGCGCCTGGATGATCGTGATCGACACGGCGGGCCACGCCATGTCGGAGGTCGACGCCGCCTTCCCGCAGGCACTCGCCGACGCGGGTGACGATCCGCGGCTGCTCGCCCTGGTCCGCTACCAACTGGCCTGGCGGGCCCTGCTCGTGGAGGGCGACTTCACCGAGTGCCGTGCGGAGGCCGCGCGCGCGGCGGAGCTGGCCGAGCGCGCCGGCGACCGGCGCACCGAGCTCATGGCCCTCGCCTTCCAGGCCCAGACCGAGACACTGATGGGCCACCCGGACGCACCCGCCACCATCAAGCGCGCGCTGAAGGAACCCCAGGACCCGCGGGCGGCGTGCCACCACAACGGCGCCGGAGCGGCCCGGTTCCGCTGGCTGATCATGAGCGACCAACTGCCCGAGGCGCGGGCCGCGGTCACCACCCTGCTGCGCGAGGCACGGCGGCGCGGCATGGTCGAGAGCGAGGTGCACTTCCTGCGCGGGCTCGCCGAGACCGAACTGCGCTCCGGGCACTGCGGCCAGGCACTCGAACTGGCCCGGGAGAGCCTGCGGCTGGCTCGCGACACCGGGATCGGCGAAGGCGCCTCCGCCATGCTCACCTCGCTCGCGGAGGCCTCCGGCGGCGAGGTGCAGCGGGGGCTCGCGCTCGCCCGGGAAGCGGCGGCGTACGCCGAGGAGAACGGCGACCTGATGTACCTCTCCCGCGCCCTGGGCGCCCTCGGATACGCCCAGTTGGTGGCCGGTGACGCCCAGGCGGCGGTCGAGGCACTGCGCAGGGTGCGGGAACTTGAGCGCGGCCTCGGCATCACCGACCCGGCGCGCGGCCGCTGGCACGGCGACCTCGCCGAGGCGCTCGTGCGGATCGGCGAGCCGGTGGAGGCCCAGGACGTCATCGACGTCACGCGCACACGCGCACTTCGGCTCGGGCGCGAGAGTGTGCTCGCCGTCCTCGACCGGGCCGAGGCGCTGGTACGCGCCGCACGCGGCGAACACGCGGCCGCCACCCGGCAGTTGACCTCCGTGCAGGACCGGCTGGCCAAGCTGGGCTACGGCCTGGAGGAGGCGCGGGCCGCGTACGCCCTGGCCGGCCTGACACTCGGCCCAGCCCGGGCGGCGGGGAGCTCCACGCCGGGCCCGACCACCTACGACGAGGCCTCCCGGCTCTTCCGCCGGTGCCGCGCGCTGCCGTGGCTGCGCCAGGTGGAGACCACGGCCTCGGCGCGACCCGCCGCGCCGCCGCTCGCCTCCGCCGCCCTCGACACGCTCGCCGCGACGGAACGTCAGGTCGCCGCGCTCGTCATGGAGGGCGCCACCAACCGCGAGATCGCCGCGCGCCTGTTCATCAGCGTCAAGACGGTCGAGGCGACCCTCACCCGGGTCTACCGGAAGCTGGGGATCCGGTCGCGGGTGGACATCGTACGGCTGGCGGCGGAACGCCGGACCGGCTGACGCCGTACCTCACCTCACCTGCGCAAGTCCCGGTGCGCGGACCCTCGCGTCGCTGCACATGAACAAGCCCTGGTCGGCGTTACGCTCACGGAGGTTTACGCGCGTCGACCGAGGGTTTTCCCTCCCCGAACTCCCCTAGGGGGTTCCCTCATTGGGAGGAGCCCATGGCGACTTCTAGCGTGAAGGCGTGCCGCTCGCTCGGGCACTGGGGTCCGGTCCCGCGGTCCCCGTGCACCACCCCCCACCCGCGCGTCCCCCCACCGGCCACCTCCGAGGAGACCCATGTTCGGGCTCAACCGTCTCAAGAAGACCGCCGCCGTCTGTGCGGCGACCGCTGCCGCCGCCGCGACCGCTCTGCTGACCGCTCCCGGCGCAGTCGCCGCCCCCCAGCCCATCGTCGGCGGCACGACGACCACGACGACCGCGTACCCGTTCATGATGCAGATCACCGACGCCTCGCAGAACCAGTTCTGCGGTGGCACCCTGGTCGCCGCCAACAAGGTCGTGACCGCCGCCCACTGCATGGTCGGCGAAACCACGAGCAGCGTCCGCGTCGTCGGCGGCAGAACCTACCTGAACGGCACGAACGGCACTGTCAGCAAGGTCAGCAGGATCTGGGTCAACCCCGACTACACGGACGCCACCAACGGTGACGACGTGGCCGTGCTGACCCTGTCGACGTCGATGTCGTACACGACGGCGAAGTACGTGTCGTCCACGAACACGGGCGTGTACGCGACCGGCACCACCGCCCGCATCGTGGGCTGGGGCACGACCTCCGAGAACGGCAGCTCCTCCAACCAGCTGCGGACCGCGACCGTCCCGATCGTGTCCGACTCCAGCTGCAGGAGCTCGTACGGGTCCGACTACGTGGCGAGCGACATGGTCTGCGCCGGATACACCTCCGGCGGCGTGGACACCTGCCAGGGCGACAGCGGCGGTCCGCTGCTCATCGGAGGGGTCCTGGCAGGCATCACCTCATGGGGCGACGGCTGCGCCGAGGCCGGCCACCCGGGTGTCTACACCCGGCTGACGACCTTCTCCAGCCTGGTGACGGCGCAGATCAACTCGTAGTCACCCAAGGACTCCTGAGCACCCCTCAGGTGAATACCAGGGGGGGTGGGGGGGGGGCCCCCACCCGCGCCCCCCCCCCC
>NZ_JBEXDZ010000064.1:0-47816 GCF_040606085.1 Streptomyces sp. NPDC005485
GCCGGGCGAGTACTCCCCCGATCCTGCGCGGTCAGCCCGTGTGGTGACCGGAGTGCGTGGTCTCGTCCCCCCCACCACCACTGCTTCCCGAGTGGTGCGAGGCCCCCTCCTCCACGGTCCCGCCGAGCCGGCCGCGCAGCGTGCCGACCATCTGCTGGTCGCCGACGGCGACCCACTTGGCGCCGACGAGGTACGAACCGCCGTAGTCCTTGGCCGCGTTGAGCCACTCCCGCTGTCCGCGGTCGGTGGCGAAGGTGGCGAGGATGAACTTGCCGCCGCTCACCTTGCAGACACCCTGGCGGATCTCGTCGGCGTCCGTCTGGATGTCCGGCTTGCACTTCGCCTCGGCGGCCAGCTCCTCCAGGCTGCCGGTCGCCGTCGCCGGGACCTCGGCCGCGGCCTTCTTGCTGCCGCTGCCCCCGTCGGCGCCGTTGTCGCCCGACCCGCCGCAGCCGGTCAGCGCCAGCAGGGCCACGGCGGCCCCGGCTGCGAGCTTCACGCGCGTCAACCTCATACGTTCCTCCGGTACCTGTCGGCGGCCATGCCACCGAGAGCCCCCGACAGGGGCCCCTCCTTCGATACGGCTCCCGCGCGTCCCGTGCTCAATCGTCCGCAAACCCGATACCGCCACGGGCACACCTGTGCGAGAGTGACCCCGTGATCACGAACGACTGGGAAGAGCGCACCGCGGCCGCCTGGGCCGGCTTCGACGACTACGCCGAGGAGGACGCGGCGGACTTCCGCGCGGTCATCGACGCGCTCGTCGCCGAACTGCCCGACGACAGCCCGCTCGGCCCCTTCGAGCAGGCCTGCGCCTGGGACTCGACGGGCCACTCGGACAAGGCCGTGCCGCTGTACCGGGAGGCGCTGGCGCGCGGACTCAGCGGGTACAAGGGCCGCCGCGCCAAGATCCAGCTCTCCAGTTCGCTGCGGAACATCGGGCAGGCGGAGGAGGGCGTCAAGCTCCTCACGCCCGAACTCGACGCGCCCTCCGACGAGTTGGACGACGCCGTACGCGGCTGTCTGGCACTGTGCCTGTCCAGCCTGGGCCGCGACCGCGAGGGCCTCTCCCTCGTCCTCGGCGCCCTGGCGCCCCATCTGCCGCGCTACCAGCGGTCGATGGCGAACTACGCGCGGCAGCTGGTGGAGCCGGAGGCGTAGCAGCCCGCGGGCACCCGTGCGGGGCAGGTGACCATCCAACGATTCGCTCGTTTTGCTGAACGTGCAGTCACAGGATGTAGCCCCGCGCCCCGCACCCTCCTCCGGACCGGTCGTCGATGTCGAGCAGGCCGAGGCCGCGCTCGTCGAGCACTACCCGCGGCTCGTCCGGCTCGCCTATCTGGTGCTGCCGCCGAGCCTCGGCCGCAACCGGCGGGTCCTGACCGCGCACGCGCTCACGCAGCGCGCGCTGCCCCGGGGGCGTACGTCCGGTGACGCGACGGTCATCCCCGCCCAGCAGACCGGCGGCCGCGACGGCGACCCCGGCTACGCCTTCGTCCGTCTCCAGGTGGTGCGCACCGCGCTGGAGGCGGGACTGCCGCTGCGCCGCAAGGCCTGGCCCAAGCGGTCCCAACTGCCGCCGCTGCTCCCCCAGGTGTGGGGCCTGAGGCTCTTCCCGCGCTCCGGCGGCGCCGACGAACTCGCCCTGGACCAGCGGCTGTCCGCGCTGACCGGGCCCGCCCGCGCCGCCTACGTCCTGCGCGGTCTGGAGAAGCTGCCCGACGCGGACGTACGGAAGGTGCTGACGGCGGCGGGTGTCGAGGACCCCGGGGCGGCGCTCACGGAGGCCGACGGTCTGGAGAGCCAGGACGGTCTGCTGAGCTCCCCCGAGTTCGACCCCTGCTCTCTGCACGCCCGGCCCACCGACCTGATGCGCCGCAGGCAGCACATGAAGGCCGCGCTGGCCGCGGCCGCCGCGGTGGCCGTGTGCGGCGCACTGCTCGGGATGCCCGGGGACGGCTGGGGGCGCGACGGCGCCGCCGCCCCCTCGTACGCGCAGAACCCGGCGGCCGAAGCCGCCCTGGATCCCGCGCGGCTGACCATCGTGCCCGCGACGGCGTGGCGGGCGTCGGCGCGCACCGACTTCTCCGTGTGGCCCGCGCGCGGCGACCTCGTAGGTGACAAGGCGCTGCTGCGGCGCGCGCTCGCGGTATGGGCGCGGCCCGGCGAGTCCGTGCAGGTCTCGGCGACCCCGGGCACCCCGTCCGGCGCTCCGCCCGGCCCGCCACAGCTGCTGTACGCGGGAGCCGTCGACCAGGGGCGGGTGGTGCTGCTCTACGACGGTCTGCGTATCGCGCGGTACGCGGAGCCGAAGGACGGCACCGCCGGGGCGGCCCTGGACTTCGCGCGTGTCGACGGCGCGAGCGGGTCCGAGGCGAACGCCGTGGTCCTCGACCGGGCCGACGGCAACGTCCGCTATCTGACGGCCCCTTGGGTGCGCAAGGCGGCCGAGCGGGACCTGCTGAAGCCGTCGTCCGGCACCATGGACCTGGCCCTCTCCGCCCAGGGAGTGACCGCCCCGCTGGCCAGCCCGGCCCAGGCGACCGGCGCCTGCACGACCTGGAACGTGCTGCAGCTGACGGACGACTCGGGCACCCGTCTGATGGCCGACCTCGGCGAGCTGACCCCGGCGCACCTCACCACCGGCCGGCCCTCCGCGCCGCGTGAGGCGTCGGGCGCGGAGGCGCTGCGTGCCTGGTCGCCGTTCGCCTGCTCGCTGGGTGACGTCCGTTCGCAGGGCGTGCGGTCCGTGAACGCCTGGGAGTTCGCGCACCAGCCGCTGCCCGACGCGAGCGGGAGTGCCGGGTGGGTGTGCACCCGGGCGGACACCTGGCGGGGCGGGGGCACGCGCGTGCTGGCGCAGTTCCACACGCCGGGCGGGAAGTACGGGGCGGTCGCGGCGAAGGCCGAGAACTCAGCGGCGTGCGGTCCGCGTGATCCGCAGGTGCTGGCGGGCGTGCTCTGGAAGTCCGGCGCGGGCACCTGGTACCTCCTCGCCGCGGGCGGCAAGGACACGGCGTCGATCAGTGCGACGGGCGGGGTGCACGGCTCCGCACGCGGCTCCCTGCTCGCGGTCCGCACCGAGCAGGGGGCACAGGCCGGGCTGAAGGGGAGCCTGGAGGACGGCCGGGAGATCACCGGTCTGCGGTAGGGGCGGCCCGGTGGGTACGACCGTCGGCACCTCCCCGGCCGCACCTCTCCAGCCGGCACCTCACTAGCTGACAGTCACGTCAACAAGTTGCCGCGCGGGGGTTTCGCCCGGAAGTACTCGTCAGTACATTGACGCCATGTCTAATACGCGGGCGCGGCTGCCCCAGCCGGTCGACTCCGAGCGGATAGCCCTCAAGGCGCGGAAGGTGTCCTTCTCCTGGGAGGACACCCCACTGCACTGGGTGCCGGGCGATCCGTTCACCACGCACACCATCAACGTGCTGCATCTGCTGCTGCCCGCCGGTGAGCGCTGGTTCGTGCACGTCTACAAGCAGGTGCTGCCGTACATCCGGGACGACCGGCTGCGCGAGGACGTCATGGGGTTCATCGGCCAGGAGGCCATGCACTCGCAGGCGCACGACGAGGTGCTCCCGCATCTCAAGGAGCTGGGGCTCGACCCGACGCCGTACACCGCGCAGGTCGACTGGTTCTTCGAGAAGCTGCTCGGCGACCGCACCTTGCCGCCGGGCCGGGCCCGCAAGTGGTGGCTGATGGAGCGGGTCGCCGTCATCGCGGCCATCGAGCACTACACCGCGTTCCTCGGCAACTGGGTGCTGAACTCGCAGGAGCTGGACCGGCGGGGCGCCGACCCGACCATGCTGGACCTGCTGCGCTGGCACGGCGCGGAGGAGGTCGAGCACCGGTCCGTGGCCTTCGACCTGTTCATGCACGTCGACGGCAGCTACCGGCGGCGCGCCCGGACCTGGGCGACCGCGTTCACCGCGCTGGTGTTCCTGTGGCAGCGCGGGACGCGGTTCTTCATGGAGAACGACCCGACCCTGGCGGCGGGCAAGGCCTCCTTCAAGGACCTCTATCTGAGCGGGAAGCGGGGCACGCTGCCCACCACCGGCGACATGCTCAGGTCCATCCCGCGCTATCTGAGCCGGTCCTACCATCCCTCCCAGGAGGGCTCCACCGAGCAGGCCGTCGCCTATCTCGCCTCCTCCCCCGCCGCGACGGCGGCGGAGACGAGGGCGGCGTGAGGCCCCGGCTGCGGACCGTCGCGGCCGCCACCGGCGCGGCCCTGCTCGTGCGGCGCGCGATGCGCCGCCGGATCGCGGCGTCGCCGCTGTGGCCGCTGCCCGCCCTGGACGAGCCCGTCTCGGGACAGCCGCGCTCCCGGGCCCTGCGGCTGCTGGTCGCCCGGCACGAGAAGGTCGCCGAGGGCGTCGTACAACTGCGACTGGAGGGGCGCGACCTGCCCCGTTGGGAGCCGGGGGCGCATCTCGACCTGGTGCTGCCGTCGGGGCTCGTACGGCAGTACTCGCTGTGCGGGGATCCGGAGGACACCTCGTCGTACACGGTCGCGACCCGGCTCGTGGCCGGGTCCGAGGGCGGGCGCGGTGGCTCGCGCGAGGTGCACGAGCAGCTCCGGGAGGGCATGGAGGTCGAGGTGCGCGGGCCGCGCAACCGCTTCCCGCTCGCACCCGCGCCGTCGTACGTGTTCGTGGCGGGCGGCATCGGGATCACGCCCGTCCTCGCCATGGTCCGAAGCCTCCAACAGGGCGTGGAGTGGCGGCTGTTGTACGGCGGGCGCACGCGTGCCTCGATGCCGTTCCTGGAGGAGATCGAGAAGCTGGACCGGTCCCGGGTCACCGTCGTCGCTCAGGACGAGGACGGACTGCCGGACCTGGACGCACTGTTCACGGAAGTCCCGGAGGCCACCGCGGTGTACTGCTGCGGACCCGAGGGCCTGATGGACGCGGTGGCGGCCCGGCTCCCGGACGGCGCGGCCCTCCATCTGGAGCGCTTCAGCCCGCACACCTCGACGGAGGGCAACAGTGCCTTCGAGGTCGAACTGCGGCGCAGCGGACGCACGGTGGCCGTGCCCGCAGGCTCCACCGTGCTCGCCGCCGTACGGGCGGAGCTGCCCGACACGCTGTACTCCTGCGAGCAGGGGTTCTGCGGGACCTGCCAACAGCGGGTGCTGGACGGGGAGATAGACCACCGCGACGAACTGCTGACGGATGCGGAGCGTGACGACTCGATGCTGATCTGTGTCTCGCGCGCACTTGGTGAGCGAATCGTGTTGGACATGTGAACGACCTTGGGCGGACCGGTCCGTTCCGGGCCGGTTCCGATCGGTAAGGTGTTCGCATGACAACCGGGGTACGCCGCAGGATGGGTGTCGAGGAGCGACGGCAGCAGTTGATCGGTGTCGCTCTCGAACTGTTCAGCCGACGCTCGCCCGACGAGGTCTCCATAGACGAGATAGCCTCGGCCGCGGGCATCTCGCGTCCGCTGGTCTACCACTACTTTCCCGGCAAACTCAGCCTGTACGAGGCGGCGTTGCAGCGCGCGTCGGACGATCTCGCCGAGCGGTTCGTGGAGCCGCAGGACGGGCCGCTGGGGGCGCGGCTGCTGCGCGTGATGCGCCGGTTCTTCGACTTCGTCGACGACCACGGGCCGGGTTTCTCGGCGTTGATGCGCGGCGGTCCCGCGGTTCCCGCGGGCGAGACCCGCTCCCTCGGCTCGGCGTCGACGATCAACGGGCTCGTCGACGGGGTGCGGCAGGCCGCCTACCTCCAGATCCTGTCGCATCTGAGGGTCGAGGACCCGCCCGTCCGCCTGGAGTTGGTGATCCGCTCCTGGATCTCGCTCGTCGAGTCGACGGCGCTGATCTGGCTGGACGGGCGGCGCATCCCGCGGGGCGAGCTGGAGGTGCAGCTCGTGCACGACTTCGCGGCGCTCGCCGCGGTGAGCGCCGGGTTCGACGACGAACTGGCCGCTCTGCTCCGCGAGGTCCTCAAGGGCGAGTCCCCGGAGGGGCCCTTCAGCGACCTGGCCGTACGCCTGATCACCCTGGCCTCGCCCCCGGCGGCGTAGGGGCTACCGCTCGAACTTCCGGTACGACGGGTCGAGGTCGCGCACCTCGGCGGACGCGTGCAGCGTGATGCCGTCCTCGGGGTCGACGTACTTGCGCAGCAGATCCAGTACGCCTTCGGTGAGCTCCGCCTTGGTCTCCTCGCTCCGGCCGGCGAGCAGGGCGATCATGACGTGCACGATGGCGTGCCCCTCCGCCTCCGCTCCGACGACCTCGTCCTCGGTCCGCAGGAACCGGCTCTTGCACGCCTCGATCCGCGCGGCCGCCGTTTCGACCACCACGGTGTGCAGCTCGCGCGCGAACCCGCCCCAGTCGACCCCGTCGAGATACGGGGAGTGTTCAACGGTGATCTGCGGCATGGGTACTCCTGTTCGAGGGACATCTGTCAGGGGATATCCCGATCACCCTAGCCGCAGCGCCAGCAGCGCGATGTCGTCCTCCCGGTCCCGGCCGAAGCAGTCGAGCAGGGTGTCGCACAGGGCGGCGGTGCCGGGCGGCGCGGCGGCGGCCGCGGCGCGGAGGGTGTCCATGGAGATGGCGAGGTCCGTGCCGCGGGTCTCGATGAGGCCGTCGGTGACCATGAGGAGCCGGTCCTCGGGCCCAAGGACGAGCTCGGCGGGAGACGGGCGGTCAAGACCCAGCCCGAGCAGCGGTCCGGAGACCTCGGCGTACTCGGCGGTGCCCGCGTCGTGGACGATCAACGGCGGGATGTGCCCCGCGTTGGCGATCCGCGTGCGCCCGCTCTCCGGGTCGACCAGGACCAGGCAGACGGTGGCGGTGACGTCGGGATGGTAGGTCTGGAGCATCCGGTCCAGCCGCCGGGCCAGGACGTCGGGAGCGGGGGTCTCGATGCAGTACGCGCGCAGCGCGTGCCGGATCTCCACCATGACGGTGGCCGCGTCCAGCGAGTGCCCGACGACGTCGCCGACCGCGGTGAGCACCCCCTCGGGGGTGCGCAGGGCCGCGTAGAAGTCCCCGCCGATCTCGGTCTGCCGGGACGCCGGCACATAGCGGACGACGACGTCCAGCCCCGGCGTCTCGGGCAGCTTCTGCGGCAGGAAGCTGCGCTGGAGGGTCAGTGCGACATGACGTTCCACCTGGTACATGAGCAGCGGCTCCGCGGCCAGTGCGGTGGCCTGGGCGAGCCGGGCCACCAGGGTGTCGGTCTCCGGTATCCGGTCGGGCGCGCCGGGCACGGCGGCGGCCAGGCACACGCCCGCCGTGCCGCCGGGTGTCCGGGTCAGCACCAGGCGGGCGTCGTCGGGTGCGCCGGGTGTGAAGAACCCGGCGGGCCACTGCGGGAAGGGCACGACGGTGGTGCGCACCCCGCTGCTCGCCATGGTCCGCCGGATGAGCCGGGCCACGGCGTCGTGCGCGCCGAGGTCGGGCAGGGTGGCGCGGGCGCGGTTGCGGGACATCCCGCGGTACAGCTCGCCGTCCTCGCCGAGCACGAAGACGGCGGCGGGGGTGCCGGTGAGCCGCGCGGCGCCCTCGGCGGCGGCGGTGGCGAGTTCCTCCAGGCAGCGCGCCGTCTGGACGGCGACGATCGTCTCGGACAGCAGCGTCAGGCGCCGTACGCGCGTCTCGGCCGCCGAGCGGATCCGGGCGGCGCGCACCACCGCGCCGACGACCGCCTGGATCTCCTCGGGTTCGGCGGGCACCGACAGATAGGCCTCGCCGCCCGCGTCCAGGCCCCGGCACCGGTAGCCGGGCCCGCCGTAGGCGGCGGAGAAGTGCACGACGGGCAGGGCAGCCATGGGCGGCTGTGCCTTCAGCCGTCGGCAGAGTTCGAAGCCGCTCATGTCCGGCAGGCCCACGTCGACGAGCGCCACGTCGGGCAGGACGCCCGCGCGCAGCCGTACGTCGAGTTCGACGAGCGCCTCACTCGCGCTGCCGACGGGCACGACGCTGTGCCCTGCGCGCCGCAGTACGGCGCCCAGGGCGTAGCGGCTGGCCGATACGTCGTCGACGACGAGCACGGTGGAGTCGGCGCCGTCGCCGTTCCTGCGGCGCGCGCCGTACGTGCGGTACGCGCCGTACGTGCCGTTGCCGTCCATGGGAGCAGCCCCTCGGGCCACGAGTGGTGGGCGGACCCCGGGTCCGGGGCCCGCCCACCAAAATAGTCCGCTTACCGTGCGGTGCGGGAAAATACCGCCACAGTGCGCCCCGGAACGGCGAAGGTGCCCGAATCCGATGCGTAGGACGAGGACTTGACGGTAGGGTCCGTGCCCTTCGCCTGCACCGGGTGCAGCGCGTACGCCGTCCCGGCCAGGGCGTCCACCGTCTGCTTCTGCTTCTCGGGTGTCGCGTTGAAGACGACGACGAGGTCGCCGAGCTCCATCGTGATCACTCCCGGTGTCTCGTTCCTGCCGGACAGCGGGAAGGACAGCTTCGACTGGACCTGGCCGACCGTGGAGAGCGAGAAGACGCTCTCGGCCGTACGGATCCGCTGCAGGTCCTGGTACGCGGCCGAGGTGCCCTCGATCTGGTCGCAGCCGACCTTGACCGAGGTCAACAGGGGCTTGGCATAAGACCACTTGGAGGCGTTGTCGGCCGCGGTCGGCAGACCGCGTGCGAAGCCGTTGCCGTCCCGGCAGTCCCAGTGGACGGCGTTGAACCAGTCACCGCTGTCGAACGAGTTGCGGTCCAGGGACTTGGAGCGCAGCAGGTCGGAGCCGGCCTGCGAGAGGGACGGGCCCTGCGAGAGGGTGGCCGTCGCCATCGCGAGGACCTGCATCCGGGCCCGGTCGTTCGCGCTCGTCGTCGCGGGCAGTTTGTAGGTGAGGGCGTCGTAGAGGGACTCGTTGTCGTGGGCGTCGGCGTAGGCGAGGGCGTCGCCGGGCGCGTCCGCGTATCCGGCCGGTTGACCGTTGTAGTCGACGTCGGAGCCCTTGACGTCCTTGCCGCTGCTGTCGGTGAACGCGTAGCCGCTCAGATTGCCCGACAGGCCGACCTTGATGAGGTCCTGGTAGTGCAGCAGACGGGCCTTCTGCTCGGCCGAAGTGCCGTTGGCGGTAGAGGAGTTGGGGTCGGTGTAGAGGCCGGAGGCGAAGCCCTGGACGCCGGGGTCGGAGTCGAAGGGGCTCCCGCCGCGTACGGCGTCGCGGGCGCGGTCGGAGAAGGTGGCGATGCCCGTTTTGGCCATGTTCTTCTGGGTGGCCTGGACGAAGCGGGCGTCGTCGGCGACCTCACCGAAGTTCCAGCCCTCGCCGTACAGGATGATCTTCTTGCCGTCGACGCCGTCCTTGGCGAGGGTGAGCGCGTCGAGTGCCTTGCGTACGGCGAGGATGTTGGCCTTGGGGTGGTGGCCCATGAGGTCGAAGCGGAAGCCGTCGACCTTGTACTCCTTGGCCCAGGTGACGATCGAGTCCACGACGAGCTTGCCCATCATGGCGTTCTCGGTCGCGGTGTTCGCGCAGCAGGTGGAGTTGGCGACGCTGCCGTCCGCCAGGAGGCGCTGGTAGTAGCCGGGGACGACCTTGTCGAGCACCGAGGTGTCGGCCTGGCCGGCGGCCGCGGTGTGGTTGTAGACCACGTCCATGACGACCCGCAGGCCGTCGCCGTTGAGGGACTTGACCATCCTGCGGAACTCGACGGTGCGCCCGGTGCCGTCCGGGTCGGTCGCGTACGAACCCTCGGGGACCGTGTAGTGGTACGGGTCGTAGCCCCAGTTGTAGGCGTCCTTGGCGGCGGTCTTCGCCACGCACTCCTGCTGCTTGTCGGAGTCGGCGGCGTACGAGGCGAGGTCGCAGTCGGTGCTCGTCTGCTCGGACTTCTTCTCGGGAATGGTGGCGATGTCGAACGCGGGCAGCAGGTGCACGTACGAGGTGCCCGACTTCGCGAGTTCCTTGAGGTGCTTGGAGCCGTCGCTGTTCTGGTCGGTGAAGGCCAGGTAGGTGCCCTTCTCCTTCTCGGGAACCGTCTTGTCCTCGACCGAGAAGTCCCGGATGTGCAGCTCCTGGATCTGGGCGTCCTTCAGCGCCACGGCCTTCGGCTTCTTCAGCGCCGACCAGCCGCTCGGGGCAAGGGACTTGGCGTCCAGGTCGACGATCAGGCTGCGCTCGGAATCTGCGGTCAGAGCCACCGAGTACGGGTCGGTGACCTTGTTGGTGACGACCTTGCGGACGGTCGGCGCCCACACCTTCACCACGTACCGGTACTCCTTGCCCTTCCAGGACGCGGGACCGGTGACCGACCACACGCCGGTGGTGTCGTTCCGCTTCATCCGCACCGTGGAGCCGTCGAGCTCCAGGGACACGGACTGCGCGGTGGGCGCCCAGACGGCGAGCGTGGGGCGGCCCTTGTCGAATGTGGGCCCGAGGTGGGCCTTCGTCGCGTCGTACACATCGTCGAGTACGCCGGCGATCTGCACGCCCGTCGCCGCCAGGACCGCTCCGTTGGCGGCGCGCTGGGAGGCCACGAGCTGTCCGTTCAGCGCCTCGCGCACCCGGCCCTGGTCGCGCGGGTCGACGGACCAGGCCGTGTACGCCTTCAGGTGCGGGAACCTGGCCTTCTGCGCGTCGGTGAGGCTGGTCCTGGAAAGCCTCAGCCAGCGCTCGTCGTCACTCGTCAGCGCGCCGTCCTTCACGGCGATCGAGCCGTCGCGGGAGTACAGGAGCTGGGTGGAGGCGGCGGCGTCCGAGCCGTTCCAGGCGACCGTGTTCCGGTCGATCCAGACAGCCTTGGACGTCGTCAGGTCGAGCGCGGCCGCGCTGCCCGCGGGCTGCGGGAGCAGGTACTTCTCCTGGCCGCCCACCAGCCACACCTCATGGCCGTTCGCCGTGAGATCGAGCGACTGGTCGGTGGGCAGGTCCTTGTCGTCGCCCTTGTGCAGGATGTAACTGAGGCTGGTTGCACCGTCGGTGAGCGGCACCTCGTAGACCGCGCCGTAGGCGTCCGTCTTCACCGGCTCCAGCGGCTTCGACCAGTCCGTGGGGCTCGCGGCGCCCGTCCAGACGTGCAGTCCCCAGCCGTCGTAGTTCCCGTCGGCGCGGTGGTAGTGCAGGACGGCCTTGGCCTTGTCCTGCGCCGGGTAGTCGGGCTTCTCGGTCGTCACGGCCTCCTTGCCCTGCTCGACCCAGACCTCGCCGGTCTTGGTCACGTCGATCGTGCGGTCGGTGGCGACGTCCTTGTTGCCGTCCTTGTCGATCACCAGGAAGCCGACGCTGGAGGCGCCCGGCTTCAACTTGACGTAGGCGAAGGCCCCGTAGGCGTCGCGGCCGATGAAGTCGTGGCCGGCGGGCCAGGTCGTCGACTCCCCGTCGGCGAGGTCGCCCCACGCGTACAGCCGCCAGTCGGTGTAGTCGCCGTCGGTGCGCTTGTAGTGGACGACCGCATAGTCGCGCGAGGAGGCCGTGGGGACCTCCGCGGCGGCCGGGGTGCCCGTCGTCGAGCCGGCCGTGGCCGCGGCGGTGCGTCCGGCGGAGTCGACGACAACTGCCTTGTAGCGCAGGGCCGTTCCGGCCGGTACGTCCTTGGCGATGGTCTGGGTGACCTTGTACGGGGCGTGGTCGGCGGAGCCGAGAGTCTGCCACTTGCCGCCCCCGACCTGTGCGGCGAACACGACGCGGTTGAGCCGGCCGCCGTCGACGTCGGCGGACAGCTCGACGGTGCCGGTGGCGCCCGCGTCGGGGGCCTTCAGCGTCAGCGACGGCTTCGCGTCGGGCGCGGCGAGTTTGCCCGCGGCCTTGAGGACGACGGCGGAACCGGCCGGCACGGTGACCGTGACCTTCTTGTCGGCGTCGCTCGTCAGGGAGTCGTCAGTGCCGTAGATCCCCCGGAACGCCATGTCGGCGGATCCGGTCGCGAAGGTGGCCGACTTCGGCTCGCCCGCGTTGTTGAAGGCGACGACGTACTCGGTGCCGGTCCTCGCGTCCGTGCGCGAGAAGGCGTAGACGCCGGCGCCGTCGGCCGCGTACCGCTGTGTCTGCACGCCGTCGGCGAGCGCCGGGTTGTCCCTGCGGAGCTTGGAGAGCGCGGCGATCTCCTTGTAGAGAGGTGCGCTCGTGTCGTACGCGTCGCTCGCGTGCGTGCGGTCCGTGCCCAGTTCGTCGTCGTCGAGGTAGTCGGCGACCTTGGAGGCGAACATCGTCTGGCGGGCGTCCTTGTCGCCGCCCGCGCCGGTGAAGCCCTGCTCGTCACCGTAGTAGACGACGGGGTTGCCGCGGCTGAGGAACATCAGCTCGTTGGCGAGCCGGTCCTTGGCGAGGAGCTCGGCGTCGGTCGCCTTCGGGTTGTCCTGGTTCAGGAAGTACCCGATGCGGCCCATGTCGTGGTTGCCGAGGAAGGTGACCTGCTCGTACGCGTTGGCCTTGTCCGTCGTGTACTTGTAGTCGTCACCGAAGACCGAGGCGAGCTTCTGCGCGCTGCCGCCCTGGGAGGCGTACGCGCGGGCCGCGTCCTGGAAGGGGAAGTCGAGTGTGGCGTCGAGGCGGCCCTGTGTGACGTACGGCGAGGTGATCGACGTGTCGGCGGAGTAGACCTCGCCGAACATGAAGAAGTTCTTGCGGCCCCGCTCGGCGGCGTACTTGTCGAGCGCGGTCGCCCACTGGGTCCAGAACTCGGTGTTCACGTGCTTCACGGTGTCGATCCGGAAGCCGTCGATGTCGTAGTCCCTGACCCACTTCTCGTAGATCTTCTCCATGCCCTTCACGACCTCGGGACGCTCGGTCCACAGGTCGTCGAGGCCGGAGAAGTCGCCGTAGGTGGTGGACTCACCGGCATACGTGGAGTCACCGCGGTTGTGGTACATCGCCGGGTCGTTGAGCCAGGAGGGGACCTTGGCGTTCTTCTTCCCGGCGGACACGGCGGGGGTGCGCGGGAAGGAGCCGGTGCCGACCGAGGGGAAGCCCTTGGCGCCCGCGGCGTAGTCGGCGTCGTCGAACGGCTCGCCGTCCTTGGTCAGGTACGGGAAGGCGCCCTTGGAGAGGTAGCCGTAGGACTTCTCCTCGTAGTCGACGACGTCGGCCGTGTGGTTGGTGATGACGTCGAAGAAGACCTTCATGCCCTTGGCGTGGGCCTTGGAGATGAGGGTCTCCAGGTCCTTGTTGGTGCCGAAGTGCGGGTCGACCTGGGTGAAGTCGGTGATCCAGTAGCCGTGGTAGCCGGCCGAGGCGTCCTTGCCGGTGCCCTGCACGGGCTGGTTCTTGAAGATCGGCGCCATCCAGATGGAGGTGGTGCCGAGGCCCTTGATGTAGTCGAGCTTCTTCGTCAGGCCCTTGAGGTCGCCGCCCTGGTAGAAGCCCTTGTCGGTGGGGTCGTAGCCGGTCGCGAGGCGTGAACCGGTCAGGCCCCCCTCGTCGTTGGACGTGTCGCCGTTGGCGAAGCGGTCCGGCATCACGAAGTAGAACTGCTCGCGGGTGTCGTCGTGCCGGGCGGGCTCGGCGGCGAGCTTCGCGTCCGAAGGGGGTGCGGGCGGGGTCTGTGCGCGGGCCGCCACGGGCTGGACGAACGCTGCCGTGAGGGCGGCCACGGCGATGACCGCGGCCCGTCTGTGCTGCGGGGTACGGCGCGCCCAGGGCGCCGGCCATCTCGGTATCACAGGGTGAACTCCTTGCGAATACGGCTCGATCGGGGCCTAGCCCGGGGCCGCAGTGCGGCAACGCTGCCGGGCGCCGGGCGCGACCGTATCGCTAACGAAAGGTTTACAGCAAGAGCCTTGCAACTCACAGCAAGAACTTTCAACGCCGACCTTGACGTGCCCTTCTCAACTCCCCCACGCTCACGAGTTGTTGAATCACGGCCCCTCCACTTCGACACCCTCTGGAGCCGCTCATGTCCAGACGCCCGCCCCCCGCACCGAGGCGTCGCACCTTCCTGCACCGGGTTGCAGGCGCCGTCGCCGCGGGTGCCCTCGCACTCTCCGGTGCCGTTGCCCTCCCGGCGGCCACCGCCCACGCGGACACCACCGCAAAGGGCGATGTGATCGCCAACCTGTGGGAGTGGAACTGGAACTCGATCGCGTCCGAGTGCACCGACGTGCTCGGCCCGGCCGGCTACGGCGCCGTCCAGGTCGCCCCGCCCTCGGAGTCCCTCAAGCAGAGCAACTACTACTGGTGGGACGTCTACCAGCCGTACTCGTACAGCCTGAACAGCCGTTTCGGTACGGCGGCGCAGTTCGCGAGCATGGTCTCGGCCTGCCACGCGGCGGGCGTGAAGGTGTACACGGACGCGGTGATCAACCACACCGCCGCGCAGACCGGCACCGGCTACGACGGCACCACGCTCACCAACAAGTACGACACCCCGGACTGGAACCCGAGCGACTACCACACCTCGGCCGACTGCCCCACCTCCGACCTGATCATCCACGACTACTCGAACCTCACCCAGGTCCAGAACTGCGAACTGCTGGGCCTCTCCGACCTCAAGACCGGTGCGGACAGCGTCCGTTCGGGCATCGCGGCGTTCCTCAACAAGCAGATCGCGGTCGGCGTCGACGGCTTCCGCGTCGACTCCGCCAAGCACATCCCGGCCGCGGACATGTCGGCCATCGCGGCCAAGCTGAACACCACGACGCTGGGCTCGGCCCCGTACATCTTCGACGAGGTCTACCCCGGCTCGACCCCGCAGCCGAGCGACTACTACGGCTCCGGTGACGTCCTCGACTTCACCTACGCGAGCAAGATGAAGTCGGCGTTCCAGGGCAACGTCTCCGACCTGGAGTCGCTGTCGTCGTCGGGCATCCTCCCGGCAGCCAACTCGGTCTCCTTCGTCACGAACCACGACACCGAGCGCAACGGCCTGCACATGAGCTACAAGGACGGCGACAGCTACAAGCTCGCCAACCTCTTCCAGCTCGCCTACAAGTGGTCGACGCCGACGATCTACTCCAGCTGGCAGTGGAGCCAGAGCGACCAGGCTCCGCCGAACTCGTCCGGTCTCGTCACCGACACGGACTGCTCCGGCCAGTGGAACTGCCTCGACCGCGACACGGCCGTCGTCGGCATGGTGGCCTGGCACAACGCGGCCGGCAACGCGGCCGTCTCCAACTGGTCGACCAAGTCGTCCTCGGTCATCGGCTTCGGGCGCAGCGGCGCCGGTTTCTTCGCCGTCAACAACGGCTCCAGCGCCGCCACCTACACCTTCGCGACCGGCATGGCCGACGGCACGTACTCCAACGTCGTCAACGGCGGCGCCGGCAAGGTCACCGTGTCGGGCGGCAACGCTTCGATCACCATCCCCGCGAAGAACGCGGTCGCCTTCTACAACGGTTCCTACACCTGCACGGTCGGCTGCGACGACGGCGGAGGCTCCACCTCGACGGTGAACGCCACCTTCAACGAGTACGCGTCCACGACGACCGGCACGAACGTGTACGTCGTCGGCTCGATCTCCGAGCTGGGCTCCTGGGACACCTCCAAGGCGATCGCGCTGTCGTCCTCCGGGTACCCGGTCTGGTCGGGCGCGGCGAACGTGCCGATCAACACGTCCTTCACGTACAAATTCATAAAGAAGGACTCCTCCGGGAACGTGACCTGGGAGTCCAACGCCAACAGATCCGCGACGACGACCACGTCGGCGATCACGCTCAACAACTCCTGGAACGTGGCGAGCGCCTCAGCGACCGACGTCACCTTCAACGAGTACGCGACCACCACCACCGGCACCAACGTCTACGTCGTCGGCTCCATCGCCTCCCTCGGCTCCTGGAACACCAGCGACGCGATCCCGCTGTCGTCGGCGTTCTACCCGACGTGGAGCAAGCTGGTGATCGTCCCCAAGAGCACGACCTTCGCCTACAAATACATCAAGAAGGACGCGTCCGGGAACGTCACATGGGAGTCGGGCACCAACCGCTCGTACTCCACCGGCACGTCGAGCGGCTACACCGCGAACGACACCTGGAATTGACTTGTACTCCCTCCTGAAGGAGGGAGATTCTGGCCGTCCCGCCCGGTGCTGTGCCGCTACGCGGCGCTGGCTTCGGGCGGGATTCCGTGACTTCCTGTTTCTTTACGCCGTGCCAGAACTGGTTCTGGTCTTACCGGCGCTCCGCAGGCCGATACCGCCAGTCCGGCGGCCTGTTTGACGTTCTTGGCGGCGTTGAGGTCCCGGTCGTGCCGGGTGGCGCAGGAAGGGCAGGTCCATTCCCGCACGTGCAGGGGTTTGGGCCCGTCCTGGTGGCCGCAGGTGGAGCACACCTGGCTGGTGGGCTCGAACCGACCGATCTTCACGAACGTGCGCCCGTATCTTTCCGCCTTGTAGGCGAGCATGGTCACGAACTGGGACCAGCCCGCATCATGCACACTCTTGGCCAGCCTCGTGCGCGCGAGTCCCGACACCGCCAGATCCTCCACCGCGACCGATTGGTTCTCTCGGATCAACTTCGTGGAGAGCTGATGATGGAAATCCTTGCGCGCGTCCGCCACGACGGCGTGGGCGCGGGCGACCTTCAGGCGGGCCTTCTCACGGTTCCTGGACCCCTTCCGTTTACGGGACAGCTCCCGCTGCGCCTTCTTCAGCTTCTTCTCCGCGCGACGCAGAAACCGCGGAGAGTCAATCTTCGTGCCGTCCGAGAGAACCGCGAAGTACCTGAGCCCCAGGTCGATGCCGACGGCGGCGTCCGGTTCCGGCTCACCCCAGCAGGCCCGGTCGGCGTCGGGGTCGGTAGCGATGACGAAACTGGCGAAGTACCGTCCGGCCGCATCCTTGATCACCGTCACGCTCGACGGCGTCACGGGCAGGCTGCGGGACCACTTCACCTTGATGCCGCCGATCTTCGGCAACAGCAGCCGCCCGCCATCGGTGATCTTCCAGCGCGCGTTCGCTGTGAACCGGATCGACTGGCGGGCATCCTTACGGGACTTGAGCCGGGGCGACCTTGCCTTCCGGCCCTTGCGTGCACCCTTGAGGGAAGCGAAGAAGGTCTTGTACGCGGCCTCGGCATCCCGCAGGGCCTGTTGCAGGACGACCGAGGAGACGTCGGCCAGCCACGAACGTTCCGGAGTGTTCTTGGCCCGGGTGATCAACTGTTGGGACAGGGCGGCCGCGGTCGGGAACGGCTCCCTGGCCTTGCGGGCGTCCTCGCGAGCACGCACCACATCGTTGAACACGACGCGGGCACACCCGAACGCCCTGGCCAGTGCGATGCGTTGACCGGGCTCCGGGTACACACGGAAGCTGTACCGAAGCTGCATGCGGTGATCGTACGAAGGTGCCCCATCCCCTGTCGTCGGGAACATGCGTCCGATCCATCACCATCGGCAAGCAGGACCCGGCTTCGCCGGAAAGTTTCGCTGCGGCACTCCCCGCAGCACCAAAGAGACCGGCTTCACCACCGGCGTGAACCCCGTGGCATTGCCGATGAATCCGGGTCGCGAGCACCAGCGGGCCGGGGCCCGGTCACCGTGGGAGCGGTGGCCGGGCCCTGTGCGTGCGCGGGAGTTCAGCAGCTGGTCTTGCCCGAGTAGATCGCCAGCGCGGTGTTGGCGCCGAGGGTCGCAGTGAACTGGCCCGAACCGTTCACGCTCACCGCCGCATTGTTCTGGACATCACAGTACGTACCCGCAGCCAGTGACGTCTGGTAGGTGCGGCTGAGGGACGAGGTCTCGTGGTTGATCGCCACGAAGCCCTTGCTGCCGCGGCCGAAGGCGATCGCGTCGTTGCCGTTGTCCCACCAGTTGGTCATGGACGCGCCGCGGGTGGTGTTGCGGAAGGCGACCATGGACTTGATCTCCGGCCAGGCGTGCTGGCACTTCCAGCCGTCCTGCCAACAGGCCGTCACCGAGCCGCCGTTGGGCGGGCCCGCGTCCGTGGACGACCACTCGTAGCCGGAGTTGATGTCCGGGGCGCCGTACGGGTAGGCGAGCATGAAGACGTTGGCCAGGGTGTAGTTGGCGCCGTCCTTGTAGTTCAGGGTGCTGCCGTTGCGCTCGGTGTCGTGGTTGTCGACGAAGACGCCGGAGACGGAGCTGCTCATGTAGCCCCAGCCCTCGCCGTAGTTCTTCAGGTAGGCGAGGTTCTCGTTGTTGAAGACCCGCTTGAGGTCGTAGGCGTAGCGGAACTCCTGGACGTCGCCGTTGCCCGTGTACTCGGTGGGCTGGACGGCCTCCCCGCTGCCGTAGATGACCTCCTGCTTCCAGTACACCGACGTGTTGCTCAGCCGGGACTTGATGTTGGCGAGGTCGGCCGCGGGGATGTGCTTGGCCGCGTCGATGCGGAAGCCGTCGGCGCCGTAGCCGAGCAGGGTGTTCATGTAACCGGCGATCTTCGACTGGACGTAGTCCTCGCCCGTGTCCAGGTCGGCGAGCCCGACGAGCTCGCAGTTCTGGACGTTGGTGCGGTTGGTGTAGTCGCTGATCGTCGCCGTGCAGTCGTCCATGTCGTACGACGAGTACAGGCCCGGGTAGTTGTACTTCGTGTACGAGGAGCCGCCGGTGCCGGTGCCGCTGCCCGCCGACATGTGGTTGACGACCGTGTCGACCACGACCTTCACGCCCGCCGCGTGACACGTGTTGATCATGTTCTGGAAGGCGGTGGCGTCGCCGAGCCGCCCGGCGATCTTGTAGCTGACCGGCTGGTACGACGTCCACCACTGGGAGCCCTGTATGTGCTCGGCGGGCGGTGAGACCTGGACGTAGCCGTATCCGGCGGGGCCGAGGGTGTTGGTGCACTCCTTGGCGACCGAGGCGAAGTTCCACTCGAAGAGGACGGCGGTGACGTCCTTGGTGCCGGGCGGGGACGCCTCGGCGATGCCCGTGGGAACGGTGAGCGAGACCGCCATGCCGGCCGCGAGGGCGACCGAGGCGGCCAGAGTCTTCCTGACCATGTGTACTCCTGCACTTCGTCGTGCGGGTGGGGGGATGGAGCGAAGGGCGATGCGAGTTTCGTACCGATATGCCCCTGTGTGAGGCATTGACGGCCGTCCGCCTGCACACCGTTGCGTGATCAACAAGGCCGGACGTGAGCGGGAACGTATCTCCGGCTGTCAGGTTTCAGCAAGATGTCGTAACAACTTTCAACAGATGGCTTACCACCGCCAGTTCACCCGTCAAGGTGACCGGGGCCACGCGGGACCGCCCCCAGGCTGCCGACACATGCCGGTAACGGGAACGTCACGCTTCCCGGATCTTGCAGAAAATCCCTTGCAACGTCTTTCGCAAGGACTTGCAGCGCTGTTAGCTTCCCTTTCAGCCCGGCGGCCGTCGAAGGGACAGACGGCACCCGCGGTCCTCCCAAGGGAAGATCCGGGCACCCCTCTTCTAGGAGCTCATATGCGACGTGGCATATCGATCGCCGCCGCGGTGACCGTCATCGCGCTGTCCGCGACCGCCTGCGGTGGTTCCGACGACAACTCGTCGAGCAAGCCGAAGGACGCCAAGGACGTCTCGGGTTCGATCACCTACTGGGACACCTCGGATGCGGCGACCGAAGCTCCGACGTACAAGGCCCTGATCAAGAAGTTCGAGGCCAAGTACCCGAAGATCAAGGTGAACTACGAGAGCATCCCGTTCACCGACGTCGAGCAGAAGTTCAAGTCCGCCGCGAAGAGCGGCAAGGGCGCCCCGGACGTCGTCCGCACCGACGTGGGCCTGATGGCCGAGTACGCGTCCCTCGGTTACATCGCCCCGCTCGACGGCACCACCGCGCTGACGAGCACCTCGGACTTCAACTCGGGCCCGATGGACACCACCAAGTACAACGGCAAGACGTACGGCGTCCCGTCCGTCACCGACACCCTGGGCCTGCTCTACAACAAGGAGCTGCTCAAGAAGGCCGGCATCGACGCGCCGCCCACCACGTGGGACGAGTTCATCAGCGACTCGAAGACGATCAAGAAGAAGACCGGGGCATACGGCACCTACCTCAACCCCGACTCCTACTTCCTGCTCCCGCTGCTCTACAGCAACGGCGCGGACATGGCCGACACCTCGTCGAAGAAGATCACCATCAGTGACGACGCCGCCGTCACCGCGCTGACCACGGCGAAGAAGATCAACGACGAGGCGTCGATGAAGGTCGACTTCGCGAACGCCTACCAGAACATGCAGACGGCCTTCAAGAACGGCAAGGTCGCCATGCTGATCCAGGGCCCCTGGTCCGTCGGCGACGACGTCACCGGCAAGGCCTTCAAGGGCAACGAGGACAACCTCGGCTACGCGCCCGTCCCGGCCGGTGCGGGCGGCAAGGCACAGGCCCCGACCGGCGGCCACAACCTCACGGTCTACCAGGGCTCGAAGAACCTCGACGCCAGCTACCTGTTCACTCAGTTCATGACGTCCACCGAGAGCCAGGTCGACATCGCGACGAAGACGGGCACGCTGCCGACCCGCAAGTCGGCCTACACCTCCGAGGTCACCGCGAACGCCAAGATCGCCGGCTTCAAGCCGATCCTGGAGCAGACCGCCCGCCCGCGCGTCGCGCTCCCCCAGGTCGGCTCGCTCTTCACGCCGCTCGCCCAGAACTACGTGAAGATCCTGCAGGGCGACTCGTCCGTCAAGGACGGGCTCGACCGCACCGCCAAGGAGTTCCAGAAGCTCCTGCCCGGCTACTCCATCGGCTGATCACCCACCCGGTAGCCAGTAGGCAATCAAGGACACGCAGCCCCGGGGAAGGACTTACCCCGCTGCCGCCCCGCCTGGGGCTCCCCTGGGGCTGCGGAACCACCAGGACCCGGCGGGTTTCGCGAGAAACCCGCCGGACTCCACCCAGACTTCCGCCGCGAAAGAGCCGATGAGGATGACGACCGCAGCGAGCACCGAGAATTCCGGCAAGACAGCGCGAGGCGACAAGGCCGCGCGCCCCCCACGCGTTTCGGCGCTCCGACGGTCCTGGGACAAGTACTGGTACGCCTGGGCCATGGTGGCCCCGGTCGCCATCGTCCTGGCCGTCCTCGTCCTCTACCCCCTCGGATACGGCATCTACCAGTCGCTGACCGACGCCAACGAGGCGAACGTCGCGACCACCATCGGCGCCTTCCACCGCCCGGCCACCTACCAGTTCGTCGGACTCGACAACTACTGGGACGTGCTGACCGGCGCCGACAGCGACTTCTACCCGCGCCTGGTGTGGACGGTCATCTGGACCGTCTCCTGCGTGACGCTCCAGGTCGGCCTCGGCATGGGTCTCGCGGTGCTGCTCAACCGCAAGGTCCGCTTCCGCGGCTTCTACCGCGCGATGCTGATCCTGCCCTGGGCGGTCCCGTCGTTCATCGGTGTGTTCGCCTGGCGGCTGATGCTCAACTCGCAGTACGGCGTGTTCAACGAGGTCATCACCGCGTTCGGCCTGCCCGCGCAGGACTGGCTCGGCACCCCGTTCGCCCAGAAGGTCGCCGTCATCATGGTGAACGTCTGGATCGGCATCCCGTTCAACATGGTCGCGGTCCTCGGCGGACTGCAGTCCATCCCCAAGGAGTTGTACGAGGCCGCCGAGATGGACGGCGCCTCGCCCTGGCAGCGCTTCGTCAACGTGACGCTGCCCGGCCTGCGTCCGGTGACGAACACGGTGATCCTGCTCGGCTGCATCTGGACGTTCAACATGTTCAACGTCATCTATCTGCTGCTGGGCAACAACACGAGCGGCGACGCCGACATCCTGGTCACCTTCGCCTTCCGCAAGGCCTTCACCGGCATCTCGGACTACGCCGGGGCCGCGACCTACGGAATCATCATCCTCGCCCTCCTGATGGCCTTCTCGACCTTCTACCGCCGCAGCACCCTGAAGTCCGAGCAGGCGTAAGGAGCCCTCGCCATGACCGCAGCAACCCACGAGACCTCCGCGTCCGCTCCCACCACCTCCCGCAGGTCCGCCACGGCCGTCCCCCGCAAGGTGCGAGGCCGCGAGGAGCGCAGCCTCGGCTCGTCGATCGCCCTGCACGCCACCCTGATCCTGGCCACGGTGATCGCGGCCTTCCCGGTGGTGTGGATCCTGTTCATCTCGCTCGGCCCGAAGGACGCCTGGCAGGAGCCGGGCAAGGTGCTCGGCAACCTGAGCCTGCACAACTACAGCGACGTACTGGCGCATTCGGATCTGCCGAAGTGGTTCCTCAACACCGTCATCGTCGCCGGCGGCACCACGGTGCTCGGTGTCTTCCTCGCCGCGACCGCGGGCTACGCGGTGTCGCGGATGAAGTTCCCGGGCAGCAAGCAGTTGATGTGGACGTTCCTGGTCACCCAGATGTTCCCCAGTATCGTGCTGATCGTGCCGCTGTACCTGCTGATGTCCGAGCTGAACCTGCTGGACAACTACCTCGGCCTGATCCTGGCGTACGCGACGACGGCAGTGCCGTTCTGCGCCTGGATGATGAAGGGGTACTTCGACACGATCCCCAAGGAGATAGACGAGGCGGGCCGGGTGGACGGCCTGACCCCCTTCGGCACGTTCTGGCGGCTCATCGTGCCGCTGGCGAAGCCGGGCCTCGCGGTGACCGCGTTCTACAGCTTCCTCACCGCCTGGGGTGAGGTCGCGTACGCCACGCAGTTCATGCAGTCCGACCACTACACGCTCTCCGTCGGCATCCGCACCTTCGCGCAGGACCAGCGGCCCGACTGGGCGTGGACCTCGGCCACGGCGATCATCATCACGATCCCGGCGGCCATCGTCTTCATGCTGGTGCAGCGCAGCCTGGTCTCCGGGCTGACCGCCGGCGGCACCAAGTCGTGACGGCCTTCCCGCACTTAGGGAGCTCCTGATGGATCTCCGCGGCGTCACGACGCCTGGCACGCACGCTCCACGGAGATCCATCAGTAGCCCCCTGGCAAGCCCCGCAAGCGCCTCCGTCGATCCCCCCGCACCCCTAAGGGAATCCATGACCCAGCACGTCACCGACGCACTCCCCACCGACGCCTCCTCCGCCGCCTCCGGGCGCCGGGAGTGGTGGCGCGACGCGGTCATCTACCAGGTCTACCCGCGCAGTTTCGCCGACGGCAACGGCGACGGCATGGGCGACCTGCCCGGCGTCCGCGCCCGGCTGCCGTACCTGAAGCAGCTCGGTGTCGACGCGGTGTGGCTCTCCCCCTTCTACGCTTCCCCGCAGGCGGACGCGGGCTACGACGTGGCCGACTACCGTGCCGTCGACCCGATGTTCGGCAATCTGACGGACGCCGACGACCTCGTCCGGGACGCGCACGCGCTGGGTCTGCGCGTCATCGTCGACCTGGTGCCCAACCACTGCTCCGACCAGCACGAGTGGTTCAAGCAGGCGCTGCGCGAGGGCCCGGGTTCGCCGCTGAGGGAGCGCTTCCACTTCCGTGCGGGCAAGGGCGACAGCGGTGAACTGCCGCCGAACGACTGGGAGTCCATCTTCGGCGGCCCGGCGTGGACGCGCGTGCCGGACGGCGACTGGTACCTCCATCTGTTCGCGCCCGAGCAGCCCGACTTCAACTGGGAGCACCCGGCCGTCCACGACGAGTTCCGCTCCATCCTGCGGTTCTGGCTGGACCTGGGCATCGACGGCTTCCGTATCGACGTGGCCCACGGTCTGGTCAAGGCGGCGGGCCTGCCGGACATCGGCCACGACGAGCAGGTCAAGCTGCTCGGCACCGAGGCCGTGCCGTACTTCGACCAGGACGGCGTGCACGAGATCTACCGCAGCTGGCGCCGGATCCTCGACGAGTACACGGGTGAGCGGATCGCCGTCGCGGAGGCGTGGACGCCGACCGTCGAACGCAGCGCGCTGTATCTGCGCCCGGACGAGCTGCACCAGGCGTTCAACTTCTCCTACCTCACCACCGAGTGGAACGCGACCGACCTGCGCGAGGTCATCGACCGCTCGCTCGGCGCGATGAACGCGGTGCACGCGCCCGCGACATGGGTGCTCTCCAACCACGACGTCGTACGGCACTCCACGCGTCTCGCGGAAGGGGACGAGGCGCGTGGTCTGCGCCGGGCCAGGGCGGCGACCCTGCTGATGCTGGCGCTGCCCGGCTCGGCGTACCTCTACCAGGGCGAGGAGCTCGGTCTGCCCGAGGTCGTCGACCTGCCCGACGAGGTGCGCCAAGACCCGGCGTTCTTCCGCAGCGCGGGGCAGGACGGCACCCGTGACGGCTGCCGGGTACCGATGCCGTGGTCGGGCGAGGTCGCGCCGTTCGGCTTCGGTCCCGTCGAGGGCGGGCCGAGCTGGCTGCCGCAGCCGGCCGGCTGGAAGCACCTGACGGTGGAGGCGCAGGAGGGCGACCCCACCTCGACGCTGGAGTTCTACCGCAGTGCGCTCGCGGTGCGCCGCGACCACCCGGCGCTCGGCGCGGGCCGCCGGATCGACTGGCTGCCGGCTCCGGAGGGTGTGCTGTCCTTCCGCCGCGACACCGAACAGGGCTCCTTCGTCTGCACGGTGAACCTCACCGGGGCCCCGGTGCGGGTGCCGACGCCGGGCAGCGTGCTGCTGGCGAGTGCGGATGTCGAGGCGGGCGCCGAGGCGACCGAACTGCCCGCGGATTCAACGGTCTGGTGGGCAGCCTGACATGCGACCGGTACAGTCCAATCCTGTGACCACACGGCTTGCCGACATCGCAGCCCAGGCGGGGGTCAGCGAGGCGACTGTCAGCCGCGTCCTGAACGGGAAGCCGGGCGTCGCCGCCACCACCCGCCAGTCGGTGCTGGCCGCCCTCGACGTACTGGGCTACGAGCGCCCGGTGCGGCTGCGGCAGCGCAGCGAGGGCCTGGTGGGGCTGATCACGCCGGAGCTGGAGAACCCGATATTCCCTGCCCTGGCGCAGGTCATCGGCCAGGCGCTGACCCGGCAGGGCTACACGCCGGTGCTCGCCACCCAGACCCCGGGCGGCTCCACCGAGGACGAACTGACGGAGATGCTGGTGGACCGCGGGGTCGCGGGCATCATCTTCGTCTCCGGGCTGCACGCGGACACGTCCGCGGACATGCAGCGCTACGAGCAGTTGCGCGCGCAGGGTGTTCCGTTCGTCCTGGTGGACGGCTTCTCGCCGAAGGTGCAGGCGCCGTTCATATCGCCCGACGACCGGGCGGCGATGGCGCTCGCGGTCACCCACCTCGTCTCGCTGGGGCACAGCGGCATAGGTCTGGCTCTCGGTCCGAAGCGGTTCGTGCCGGTCCAGCGCAAGATCGAGGGCTTTGTGCGCGCGATGCAGGACCAGCTCGGGCTGAGCCCCGACGACATCGAGCAGCGACTGGTCCAGCACTCGCTGTACACGCTGGAGGGCGGGCAGGCGGCGGCCGCCGCGCTCATGGACCGCGGCTGCACGGCGGTGGTGTGCGCGAGCGACATGATGGCGCTGGGCGCGATACGGGCGGCGCGGCAGCGCGGTCTGGAGGTGCCGACCGACATCTCGGTGGTCGGCTTCGACGACTCGCCGCTGATCGCGTTCACCGATCCGCCCCTGACGACGGTCCGCAAGCCGGTCCCGGCGATGGGACAGGCGGCGGTGCGTACGTTGCTGGAGGAGATCGGCGGGACGCCTGCGCCGCACAGTGAGTTCGTGTTCATGCCGGAGCTGGTGGTGCGCGGTTCGACCGCTTCTGCCCCTGGGGACCGGAATCGTCCCTAGGGAGGACCGGGGGCGCATGGGGGGCCTCCCCCGGGTGGAGAACGTGCGTCGTGGACCCGACCAGGGGATGATCGGCGTGGGAAGGGATTTCTGGCAGACTCTGTGCCTATGGGTGAGACGACCGTGACGACACTGGAAGGCCAGGAGCAGACCACTCCACGCCCCGTCGCGGACGAGCGTGCGGAGAAGGGATTCCTGCGCCGGGTTCGGACTCCGCGCCGCCCCCGCCTCTGGTTCGAGATCCTGCTGATCGCGGTGAGTTACTGGACGTACTCGCTCATCCGCAACGCGGTGCCGGAGCAGAAGGCCGAGGCGCTGCGCAACGCCGACTGGATCTGGCGGATGGAGCACCATCTCGGCATCGCCGTCGAGGAGTCCGTCAACCACGGCGTGAACTCGGTGACATGGCTGATCGTCGGCATGAACTACTACTACGCGACGCTGCACTTCGTGGTGACGCTGGGTGTGCTGGTGTGGCTGTTCCGTAGCCATCCCGGCCGCTATGCCGCGGCGCGTCTGGCCCTCTTCGCCACCACGGTGGTCGCCCTGGTCGGCTACTACTTCTTCCCGCTGGCCCCGCCCCGCCTGATGAACGGCGGCGACTTCATCGACACGGTCGTGGTGCACCAGACGTGGGGCTCGATGGCGTCGGGCGACCTGAAGCACATGTCGAACCAGTACGCGGCGATGCCGTCGATGCACATCGGCTGGTCGCTGTGGTCCGGGCTGACGATCTTCGCTCTGGCGTCGGCGCCGTGGGCGCGCATCCTGGGTCTGCTCTACCCGGCGGCCACCCTGACCGTCATCGTCGCCACGGCCAACCACTTCTGGCTGGACGCGGTGGGCGGCATGCTCTGCCTGGCCTTCGGCTTCGCGGTGGCCCGCCTCTGGTACGGATCACTGCCGTACGCCCTGCCGCGCACCGTGGCCGCGCGGGGCGGGCTCCTGCTGTCCACGAAGCTGTAGGACCGCCGGGCGTCAGCCTGCGCGGGCAGCGTCCCGCAGGGCGTCGAGCAGGCCTCGCAGGGCGGGTCCCAGCGGCGCCGTCTCCCGTACGGCCGCGTAGATCGACCGCACGGGCTCGGGGCCCCGCACCTCGCGCACCACGACGCCGGGATGGTGTGCGCCCAGTCCGAGCCGGGGGGTCAGGCTGACACCCAGTCCTGCCGCGACGAAGCCCTGTGCGGTCACGTAGTCCTCGCTCTCCACGACGAAGTCGGGGGTGAACCCGGCCGCGGCGCAGGCGTCGAGCTGGGGGTCGAGGCAGGGGCCCGCCCGCTCGCTGCCGACCCATGGCTCCTCGGCCAGCTCGGCGAGGTCGATCACGCGCTGCGCGGCGAGCCGGTGCCCCCGGGGCAGCACCGCGCGGTAGGGGTCGTCGAGCAGATGCACCAGCCGTACGCCGGTGTGGTCGGCGTCGCGCGGGCGCACCACCAGTGCGAGGTCGGCCCGTCCCTCCCGTACGTCGGGCAGCGGGTCCTCGGGGTCGATGAGCTTCAACTCGACCTGGACACGCGGGTGTTCAGCACGCATCCGGGCGATCGCGGGGGCCACCAGCGGCGCCCCGGCGGTGGCGAAGTAGCGCACGGCGAGCCGGCCGGTGCGCCCGGCGAGCAGGTCGCCGAGGGCGGTCTCCGCCTCGGCGACCTGGCGGCCGATGACGTCCGCGTACTCGGTGAGCAGCAGCCCTGCCGGGGTGGGCCGCACCCCGCGCCCGACCCGCTCCAGGAGTGCCGTCCCGGCCTCCTTCTCCAGCGCGGCGACCTGCTGGCTGACGGCGGACGGCGTGTATCCCAGACAGGCCGCCGCGGCCGTCACCGACCCGTTGCCGACCACGGCCTTCAGGACCTGCATGCGTCGCACATCAAGCATGCAGCAGAGCTTAACAGTGCATGCACCACTTTTCACTTGTCCTCACAAGTGAAGTGCTCGACCCTGAATCCATGCCCCGCCACCTCTCCTCGTCGCTCCGCATGGCCGTGCTCGCCCTTCTGTGGGGTTCGGGCTTCCTCTGGATCAAAGTGGCCCTCAACCACGGCCTGTCCCCCGCCCAGATCACCATCACGCGCTGCGCCCTCGGCACGCTGGTCCTGCTGGCCCTCGCCCGCCGCGCAGGCCAGCGCCTCCCGAGGGACCGTGCGACCTGGCGCCACCTGGCCGTGGCCGCCCTCTTCTGCAACGCCATCCCCTTCGCCCTGTTCGGCATCGGCGAGCAGACGGTCGACTCGGGCATCGCGGGCGTCCTGAACGCCACCACTCCCCTGTGGTCCCTTCTGATCGGCGCCCTCCTGGGCACCGAGCGGGACCTGCGCCCGCTGCGTCTGACGGGCCTGGCCCTGGGCTTCGCAGGCACCCTGCTGATCTTCGCCCCGTGGCACCGGTCGGGTCTGCTGTCGTGGAGCGCCCTGTCCCTGCTGGGCGCGGCCGCGAGCTATGCGATCGCCTTCGCCTACATGGCCCGCAAGCTCACCCACAACGCGGCCCCCATGGCCACGTCGGCCGCCCAGCTCCTCGCCGCCACGGCCTGGACCACGCTCGCCCTGCCCGCCGCGGGCCCCCTGCGCCCCGACGCCACCGCCCTGCTGGCGGTCACCGTCCTGGGCATCCTGGGCACCGGCGTCACCTTCTACCTCAACTACCGTCTGATAGCGGACGAGGGCCCGACCAGCGCGGCCACCGTCGGCTATCTCCTGCCGGTCGTCTCGGTGGCCCTGGGCGCCCTCGTCCTGCACGAGGCCGTGGGGGTCCGGGTGCTCGTGGGCATGGCGGTGGTGCTGACCGGGGTGGGCATGACCCGCAGCCGCGGGAAGGCGGAAGAAGCAGGAACAGGGGCAGGGGCTAGCCCCCGTAGAACAACTCCTCCGCCACGGCCCGAGCCCGTCGCGTAGTGCGCCGGTAGCCGTCGATCATGTCGCCCACGTGCCCCGGTCCGTACCCCAGGTACCGTCCCACGGCGGCGAGTTCACGCCCGTCCGAGGGGAAGGTGTCACCGGCCCGCCCGCGTACCAGCATCACGGCGTTGCGCACGCGGGTGGCCAGCACCCAGGCCTCGTCCAGTATCGCCGCGTCCTCCGAGGAGATGAGCTGCGCGGCACACGCGGCGGCGAGCGCCTCGCGGGTGCGGGTGGTGCGCAGGCCCGGTTCCTCCCAGCCGTGGCGCAGTTGCAGCAGCTGCACGGTCCACTCGACGTCGGACAGCCCGCCGCGCCCGAGCTTGGTGTGCAGCGTGGGATCGGCCCCGCGCGGCATCCGCTCGGACTCCATTCGCGCCTTCAGCCGCCGGATCTCGCGTACGGCGTCGTCCCCCAGGCCCTCCGCCGGATACCGCAGCGGGTCGATCAGCTCGATGAACCGCTGCCCCAGCTCCCCGTCTCCCGCGACGACCTCGGCCCGCAGCAGGGCCTGCGACTCCCACACCAGCGACCAGCGCCGGTAGTAGGCCTCGTAGGACTTGAGGGTGCGCACCAGTGGCCCGGACTTGCCCTCGGGCCGCAGGTCGGCGTCGATCAGCAGCGGCGGATCGGCGCTCGGCACCTCCAGCAGCCGCCGCATCTCGGCGACCACGGCGTTCGCGGCGCGCGAGGCCTCCTGCTCGTCCACGCCCTCCCGCGGCTCGTGCACGAAGAGCACATCGGCGTCGGATCCGTAGCCCAGCTCGTGTCCGCCGAAGCGCCCCATGCCGATGACGGCGAAGCGGGTGGGCAGCGTGTCGCCCCAGCCGTCGCGGACGACGGCCCGCAGGGTCCCGGCGAGGGTGGCCGCCGTGAGGTCGGAGACCGCGGCGCCGACCCGGTCCACCAGGGCGCCCTGATCGGCCTCGGCCGGTGACTCCTCGGTGCCGTAGGAGGCGACGATGTCGGCGGCGGCCGTACGGAACAGCTCGCGCCGCCGCACTCCGCGCGCGGCGGTGACGGCCTGCCGGCCGCCGTCGGCGCGCCCCACCGCGGCGAGCACCTCCTGCTCCAGCAGCACACGGTCTCGCGGCGCGAGCCCGCCCGCGTCCCCGTCGCCGAGCAGCGCGACCGCCTCCGGGGCGCGCATCAGCAGGTCGGGGGCGAGCCGCCCGGCGGACAGCACCCGCGCCAGGTTCTCGGCGGCGGCTCCCTCGTCGCGCAACAGCCGTAGGTACCAAGGGGTCTTGCCGAGCGCGTCGGACACCTTGCGGAAGTTCAGCAGCCCGGCGTCCGGGTCGGCGGAGTCCGCGAACCAGCCGAGCAGGACGGGCAGCAGCGTGCGCTGGATGGCGGCCTTGCGGCTGACGCCGGAGGCGAGGGCCTCCAGATGGCGCAGGGCGGCGGCCGGGTCGGCGTACCCGAGGGCGACGAGCCGCTCGCGGGCCGCGTCGGCGCTCAACCGGGTCTCGCCCGGGGCGAGTTGGGCGACGGCGTCGAGCAGCGGCCGGTAGAAGAGCTTCTCGTGCAGCCGCCGTACGACGGAGGTGTGCCGCTTCCACTCGCGGTTCAGCTCGGCGACGGGATCGGTGCGCAGCCCGAGCGAGCGCCCGATGCGCCGCAGGTCGGCGTCGCCCTCGGGCACGAGGTGGGTGCGGCGCAGCCGGTAGAGCTGGATGCGGTGTTCCAGGGAGCGCAGGAAGCGGTAGGCGTCGTCGAGCTGGACGGCGTCGACGCGGCCCACGTAGCCGCCCTCGGCGAGGGACTTCAGCGCCTCCAGCGTGCTGCCGCTGCGCAGCGAGGTGTCGACCCGGCCGTGCACCAACTGCAGGAGCTGGACGGCGAATTCGACGTCCCTGAGGCCGCCGGGTCCGAGTTTCAGTTCGCGGTCGACCTCGGCGGCCGGGATGTTCTCCACGACCCGGCGGCGCATCTTCTGCACGTCGGGGACGAAGTTCTCGCGCTCGGCGGCGCCCCAGACGAGGGGCGCGAGGGTGGCGACGTACTGCTCGCCGAGTTCGAGGTCACCGGCCACCGGGCGGGCCTTGAGGAGCGCCTGGAACTCCCAGGTCTTGGCCCAGCGCTGGTAGTAGGCGAGGTGGCTGCTCAGCGTGCGGACCAGTGGCCCGTTGCGCCCCTCGGGGCGCAGGTTGGCGTCGACCGGCCAGATGGTGCCCTCGACTGTGGTCTCGGAGCAGATCCGCATCAGGTGGGAGGCGAGCCGGGTGGCGGCCTGGACGGCCTTGCCCTCGTCGGCCCCGTCGCCGGCCTCTCCGACGAAGATCACGTCGACGTCGGACACGTAGTTGAGTTCGTGGCCGCCGCACTTGCCCATCGCGATGACCGCGAGCCGGCACAGGGCGGCGTCGTCGGGGGCGGCGGCGCGCGCGATGGCGAGCGCGGCGCGCAGGGTCGCGGTCGCGAGGTCGGCGAGTTCGGCGGCGGTCTGGGCGATGTCGGTGGTGCCGCAGACGTCACGCGCGGCGATGGAGAGCAGGCAGCGCCGGTAGGCGACGCGCAGGGCGACGGGGTCGGCGGCATCGGCGAGGCCCCGCTCGAACTCGGCCACGCCGGGGTGCAGGTCCTGCGGCTCGTACATGACGAGCGCCTGCCAGTCGCGGGGGTGCCGGGCGAGGTGGTCGGCGAGGGCGGCGGAGGCGCCGAGCACGCCGAGGAGCCGGTCGCGCAGCGGCTTCGCCGCGATGAGCGTGTCGAGCAGCTCCTGCCGGTCGGTGTGGCCGCCCTGCGCCTCGACGAGCCGGACGAGCCCGAGCAGCGCCAGGTCGGGGTCGGCGGTCGCGCCCAGCGCGTCCAGCAGGACGGGGTCGGCCGTTATGGGCGCGAGCTCCGCGCTCTCCAGCAGCCGCTCGGCCGCCGACGGGTCGGTGAAGCCGTGCCGCAGCAGCCGCGTGAAGGTACTGCTCCTGCGCCCCGGCGCCGTCATCCCCGGCCTCCTGTCGGATCAAGGTCGTACGGAGTTGAGCCTAACCCGCGTCCGTACGGTGGCGCCCCGGGCGGGTTTCCGCTTCTGTATGGAAGGCCCGATGCGAGAGCCCTGTGCGTACGACAGAGGAGTCACACCGTGGACATGACGCTCGAAGTGATCCTGATGCCCGTCTCCGACGTGGACCGGGCGAAGGAGTTCTACCAGGACAAGGTCGGTTTCCATGTCGATCTGGACGCCGAGGTGATGGAGGGGGTGCGCATCGTGCAGCTGACCCCGCCCGGGTCGGGATGTTCGATCGCGCTGGTGGACGGGTTGCAGGTCCCGACGGGGACGCCGCAGCCGGGGACGTACCACGGGATGCAGCTGTGCGTCACGGACGCCAAGGCGGCGTACGACGAGCTGACGGCCCGCGGTGTGGAGGTCAGCGAGCCGCAGGCGTTCTCGCCGCAGGACGGCGGCACGTTCATGTACTTCAAGGACCCCGACGGCAACGGCTGGGCGGTCCAGGAGTACCGCAAGCGTGCCGAGCAGCCGCTGCACCGGCTGCTGACCGAGCTGGCCGCGCAGCCCGGGCCGGCGCAGTAGTTCACCCGATCTTCATCCGCGGGGTTGGGGAACGCGGCGCCGGGGAAAGTTGGCGTGTGCATGCTCTGTCCGCACCGCTCCCGCCCTCGTTCCCCCACTCCGGAGGTCTGTAGTGTCCGGCAGAACCGTGTACCGCCGCAGCCGTGCCCTCGTGGCGTCCGCCCTCGCCTTCACCGCGGCCGCGGCCGGCCTGTGGACCGGCCTCGGCGGCTTGTCCGAGGCGCACGCCGCGACCGGGGTCCCGACCCCGGACCACGTGATCGTCGTGGTCTTCGAGAACCACGCCTACAGCCAGGTGATCGGCTCCTCCAGCGCCCCCTACATCAACTCGCTCAAGACCGGCGGCGCCAACCTCTCCCAGTCGTACGCCGAGACGCACCCGAGCCAGCCCAACTACTACGCCCTGTTCTCCGGCTCCACGCAGGGCATCACGGACGACAGCTGCGTCACGCCCGGCTTCTCCTCCGCCGCGAACCTCGGCTCCGAGCTGATCGCCGCGGGCAAGACCTGGGGCAGCTACAACGAGACGCTGCCCAGCCAGGGTTCCACGACGTGCAGCAGCGGCAAGTACGCGCAGAAGCACAACCCGTGGTTCGGCTTCAGCAACGTACCGACGTCGACCGCGAAGACCTTCGCGCAGTTCCCCACGGACTACACGACGCTCCCGCAGGTCTCCTTCGTCGTCCCCAACCTGTGCAGCGACATGCACGACTGCTCGGTGTCCACCGGTGACACCTGGCTGAAGAACAATCTGGGCGCCTACGCCACCTGGGCCAAGACGCACAACAGTCTGCTCGTCGTCACCTTCGACGAGGACAACCGGCTCGCCGGCAACAAGATCCCGACGGTTCTCTACGGCCAGCAGGTGACCGCGGGTTCCTCGGCGTCCACCACCTACAACCACTACGACCTGCTGCGCACCCTGGAGGACATGCACGGCCTGACCTCGCACGCGGGCAACGCCGCCTCCGCCAAGGACATCACCGGCATCTGGACCTCGTGACATGTACGTAGCGGACAGTCGCGCCGGTACGACACCGGCGCCGGCGTCGTCCGCGGAAGGCGCCGCCCGGCCCCGTGCCGGGCGGCGCCGCGCCGCGGTCGCACCCACGGTGCTCGCGCTCGGCACCGTCAGCCTGATCACCGACATCTCCTCGGAGATGGTCACCGCGGTGCTCCCGCTCTACCTGGTGGCGGGCCTCGGCCTCTCCCCGCTCGGCTTCGGACTCCTCGACGGCGTCTACAACGGTTTCTCGGCGCTGGTGCGCCTGGTCGGCGGGCATCTGGCCGACCGCGGGGGCGGCCGCCACAAGTGGGTGGCGGGAGCCGGATACGCCCTGTCGGCGGCCTGCAAGCCGCTGCTGCTGGTGGCCCACACCCTCACCCCGATCGGGCTGGTCCTGGCCGCCGACCGCACCGGCAAGGGCCTGCGCACCGCCCCGCGCGACGCGTTGATCTCCCTGTCGAGCACGCCCGAGACGCGCGGGCGCGCCTTCGGCGTGCACCGCGCCATGGACACGGCGGGCGCGCTCCTCGGCCCGCTGGCCGCCTTCCTGATCCTGCGGGCGACGGTGGACGGGTACGACGCCGTGTTCACCGTCAGCTTCTGCGTGGCCGTGGTCGGGGTGCTGGTCCTGGTGCTGTTCGTGCCGGGCGGTTCGCGCACCTCGGGCACCCCCGACAAGACGGCTGCGCCACGGCCCACCCTGCGCGCCGCCCTCGCCCTGCTGCGCCGCCGCGACCTGCGCCGTATCGCCCTCTGCGCCCTGCTGCTGGGCCTCGCCACGGTCAGCGACTCCTTCGTCTATCTGCTGCTGCAACGGCGCCTGGACGTCCCCGACCGCTGGTTCGCGCTGCTCCCGCTCGGCACGGCGGCCGCGTTCCTGCTGCTGGCGGTCCCGCTGGGGCGGCTGGCCGACCGGATCGGCCGCTGGCACGTCTTCCTGGCGGGCCACGGCGCCCTGCTCCTCGCGTACGGCCTGCTGCTGTCCTCGTGGCACGGGAGCGCGCTGCCGTACGCCGTCCTCGTGCTGCACGGGAGCTTCTACGCGGCGACCGACGGTGTGCTGATGGCCGCCGCGTCGGACAGCGTTCCCGAGGAGCTGCGGTCCTCCGGGCTCGCCCTGGTGCAGACGGGGCAGGCGCTGGCGCGGTTCGTGTGCTCGATCGGGTTCGGTGCCGCGTGGACGCTGTGGGGCGACCGCAGCGCGCTCACCGTCGCGGCGGCCGCGCTCGCGGGGTGCGCCGCGGTCTCGTTCCTGCTCCGCCCCGCTCGTCCCGCTTCGATCGCGAAGGTCTCCGTATGACCGGCACCACCGCCATGACGGCCCGCAACCGCGTCCTCCTGCTCGTCGCGGCCGTGGTCGTGCTCGCCGCCGTCGCCACCGCCTCCGTCCTGCACGCATCCGCCCGCGCCGACCGCAGGAACCAGGCGCAGCCGGGCGGCCCCCGGATCACCGCGGGCACGGTCGCGCTGACCGGCGGCGGACGGATGGTGTTCCGGAACATGGCGTGGGGCCCGCACCGCGACGAGCTGACGACGGTCCCGGCGACGGACCCGGCGGGCGAGCGCACGGCGTCGAAGGTCAAGTGCCTGCGCTTCCACGCCGCCTCGGGCACCGGGGTGTGCCTCCAGGCGGTGCACGGCGCGGTGCAGGACACCTACCGGGCCGTGATCCTCGACGCGCACCTGAAGGAACGGGCGCACTACGACGTGCCGGGCATCCCCTCCCGCGCCCGCGTCTCCCCGAGCGGCCGCTTCGCCGCGTGGACGGCGTTCGTGGGCGGCGACTCGTACGCGGGCACCAACTTCTCGACGCGCGCCGCGATCGTCGACACGCGCACGGGCCGGCTGACCCCGTCCCTGGAGGCGTACCGCATCGTGAAGGACGGCCGGACCTACCGCGCGGCGGACGCCAACTTCTGGGGGGTCACCTTCGCCGCCGACGACCGCACGTTCTACGCGACGCTCGCGACCGGGGGCAGCACCTACCTGGTCCGGGGCGACCTGCGCGCCCGTACCGTCACCACCCTCCACACGAACGTCGAGTGCCCCTCCCTCTCGCCCGACGGCACCCGCGTCGCCTTCAAGAAGCGCGTGAAGGGTCTGTCGAAGGACGCGCCCTGGCGGCTGTACGTCCTCGATCTGCGCACGCTGCGCGAGACCCCTTCGGCGGAGTCCCGCAGCGTCGACGACCAGGCGGTCTGGCGGGACGACCACACCCTCGTCTACGCCCTGCCCGGCGACTACGGGGCGGACCTGTACGAGGTCGCGGCGGACGGCACGGGGGCGGCGCGGCGCATCAGCACCGCGGCGGTCTCCCCGGCGTTCCTGCCCTGACCGGCCGCGCAAGCACAGACAGACTGCCCGGTTCCGTACAACCAAAGGGCGCGGGTAAAGGTCATCTCCCCGCCAACCCCGGCGAACCACTACGGGAGACCCTGCAGTGCACATACCTCTCCGGCGCGTACTCGCCTGCGCCGCCACGGCCACGCTGGCCGCGGGCGGCCTCGCCTTCGGTACGGCCCAGGCGGCCACGGCCGCCCCCGCGAAGCCGCTCGTGGACGACTTCAACGGCGACGGGTACCGCGACGTCGTCGTCAACCTGCCCTTCCGCTCCACCTCGACGCTCAACAAGAGCGGCGCGGCGCTCGTCCTGTACGGCTCCGCGAGCGGCCTCAGCAGCAGCCACCGCAAGCTGATCACCCAGGCCACTGCCGGTGTCCCGGGCACCGCCGAGTCCACCGACTGGTTCGGCAGGGCCACCACCACCGGAGACTTCGACGGTGACGGCTACGCCGATCTGGCCGTGTCGGCCGACGGCGAGGACTACACCTCCGGCGGCACCACCTGGGACAACGGCGGTCAGGTCACCCTGATCTGGGGCGGCCCGAACGGCCTGACCCAGCACGGCGCGGCGAACGTCAAGCTCGGCACCCCCGCCGTCAAGGGGCTGCTGGCCGGCCACGACCTCGCGTCCGGTGACTTCAACGGCGACGGCAAGCGCGACCTGGCCGTCGCCTACGGCCGTGGCGGTGAGGCCGGAACGCTGCTGCTGGGCCCGTTCACCCGCACCGGCTCGCCCGCGTCCGACACTCCGCTCGGCGTCGCGACCGGCATCCAGACGGCGCAGTACACCGACACCATGCTGGCCACCGGCGATGTGACCGGTGACGGCGTCGGCGATCTGCTGGTGTCCTGGGACACCGGCACCCTGGAGTCGACGAACAAGATCCACATACTGCGCGGCGGCACCGGTGGCCTCAAGGACGTCGGCTACTTCAAGGACCCCGCCGGTAATCCGATCAACCACCGTGAGGGCGAGCGCCTGGCCGTCGGCGACCTCGACCGCGACGGCCGGGACGACGTGGTCGTCCCGCAGCCCTTCGCCCTCGGCTACAAGGGCGAGTTCCTCGTCGTGTACGGCGGCACGAACGGGCAGGACCCGACCCGCAAGCCGGTGCACTTCAGCCAGGACACGCCCGGCGTGCCCGACACCAACTCCGACGTGGGCTCCGACTACTTCGGCAAGCAGGTCGCGGTCGGCGACGTCAACGCGGACGGCTACGGGGACGTGATCGCCGGCAGCCCCGGCGAGAACCACAGCAACCTCGGCGACGCGGGCAAGGTGACCGTCCTGCGCGGCGGCCCCGGCGGGCTCACCGGCACGGGTGCCACCTCGTTCACCCAGAACACGCCGGGTGTGCCGGGCTCCGCGGCCTACGTCGGTTCCTTCGGGTCGGGCACCAAGGCCACCGACGTCAACGGTGACGGCCGTGCCGACGCGCTGATCGGCGTCCTCGGCATCGGCGACGCGGCGTCCAACACCCACGAGGGCGGCCTCTGGGTGCTGCCCGGCGGCGCCACGGGCACCACGGCGACCGGCTCCAAGTCGTTCTCCCCGACCGGCCTCGGCCTGACGGCGAACAGCGTCCTGTACCTGGGCTGGTCCTTCAACCGCTGACACACCGGGCACACCCGACACACCGCGGGGCCGACGGTCGAAGACCGCCGGCCCCGCGTTCCGTTCCGGGGAAGTACCCCTCCCCCTACGGTGTCAGTTCTGTCCCGGCGGGGCGTGACCGGCGGGGTTCTGGTTCTCGGTGTCCTGGGTCAGCCCACCGCCCGTGCAACTCGGCTGCTGCCCGCCTGGCTGGTGTCCACCGTTGTTGGTGCATGTGGTGTCCACCGGATGGATCGAGGCGCCGGCGATTCCCGCGCTGCCGAGGCTCAGTGCAAACACGGCCGCACCGGCGCCGAGCGCCGCCGCGACCCTCTTGGCTGCGTATCTGTTCGTCATGCCGCTCAACCTCCAGTCCTGTTCCCGGCCCTGCGGCAGAGAGTTCCGGACTGTTCCGTCTTCGCGCCCCACGCTTCTCGCCAAGATTGCGCATGTCAATATAAAGCAGGCAATTATGACAAATGGGCACCCCTCAAGGGCGGCCGGAAACGGCTCCGGGCCGGCGGCTCACAGCCACCGGCCCGAAGAGTGGCCGAGGCAGGACGACCCTGCCCCCGAGCACTTGCCCGCTTACAGCACCGGCAGGTTCTTCCGCAGCTCGAACGCGGTGACCTCGGAGCGGTACTCCTCCCACTCCTGGCGCTTGTTGCGCAGGAAGAAGTCGAAGACGTGCTCGCCGAGTGTCTCGGCGACGAGTTCGCTGCGTTCCATCAGGGTGAGGGCCTCGCCGAGGTTCTGCGGGAGGGGCTCGATGCCCATGGCGCGGCGCTCGGCGTCGGAGAGGGCCCAGACGTCGTCGTCGGCGCCCGGCGGGAGCTCGTAGCCCTCCTCGATGCCCTTGAGGCCGGCGGCGAGGAGGAGCGCGTACGCCAGGTACGGGTTCGCGCCCGAGTCCAGGGAGCGGACCTCGACGCGCGCGGAGCCCGTCTTGCCGGGCTTGTACATCGGGACGCGGACGAGCGCGGAGCGGTTGTTGTGGCCCCAGCAGATGTACGAGGGGGCCTCGCCGCCGGCGCCGGCCGTGCGCTCCGAGCCGCCCCAGATGCGCTTGTAGGAGTTGACCCACTGGTTGGTGACGGCGGAGATCTCCGCGGCGTGCTTGAGCAGGCCCGCGATGAAGGAGCGGCCGACCTTGGAGAGCTGGTACTCCGAGCCGGACTCGTAGAACGCGTTGCGGTCGCCCTCGAAGAGGGAGAGGTGGGTGTGCATGCCGGAGCCGGGGTACTCCGAGAACGGCTTCGGCATGAAAGTGGCCTGCACGCCCTGTTCCAGCGCGACCTGCTTCATGATCAGGCGGAAGGTCATGATGTTGTCGGCCGTCGAGAGGGCGTCGGCGTAGCGCAGGTCGATCTCCTGCTGGCCCGGGGCGCCCTCGTGGTGGCTGAACTCGACCGAGATGCCCATCGACTCCAGCATGGTGATGGCCTGGCGCCGGAAGTCCTGCCCGACGTTCTGCGGGGTGTGGTCGAAGTAGCCGGAGTTGTCGGCGGGCGTCGGCCGCGAGCCGTCCAGCGGGCGGTTCTTCAGCAGGAAGAACTCGATCTCCGGGTGGGTGTAGAAGGTGAAGCCCAGGTCGGAGGTCTTCGCGAGGGCGCGCTTGAGGACATAGCGCGGGTCCGCGAAGGACGGGGAGCCGTCCGGCATCAGGATGTCGCAGAACATCCGGGCCGTGCCGGGGGCCTCCGCGCGCCACGGCAGCACCTGGAAGGTCGACGGGTCCGGCTTGGCGATCATGTCGGACTCGTACACCCGGGCGAAGCCCTCGATGGCCGAGCCGTCGAAGCCGATGCCCTCGTCGAAGGCCTGTTCCAGCTCCGCCGGGGCCACGGCGACCGACTTGAGGAAGCCGAGCACGTCCGTGAACCACAGGCGTACGAACCGGATGTCGCGCTCCTCCAGTGTCCGGAGCACGAACTCCTGCTGCTTGTCCATCTTCCGCTTCCACCCATCCTTGCTGGTCAGGCCGCCTGCTCCCACGCCTCGGGGACGGTCGGGGCACCCGAGCATCCCACCACAACACCATTTCATGCGTGTTGCCGACCATGATCGGCCGGCCGACCTCGGTCTGAACGCCTCGCGTACGGCAGGTGTACTGCTCTGGGGCCCATACTGCCTGCTCACCCGCGTTCGGGTAATCCCCGGCCCCCACTGTCTCTGCATACGACCGCCTCGGGGCCACCGGCGCGGGGTGGCGGCCTTCGCGGCGCGGCGGCGGGGCACATCCGTTTATCGGGACGAAAGCCGCCGCTTCGGCCATTCCCGTGCCCTCGCTACGTGCCGTCCCTCCTGTCCCACTACGATCAGCGAACCCGATTCGTCCGTCGCCCCTTCCCCCATAAGGACTCGCCATGGGTTCCGCCAAGAACAGCACGTCCGCCGAGCGCAAGGCGCGCATAGAGGAGATGCGCCGCGCCGAGGCCTCACGTGAGCGCCGCAACCGGATCCTCACCATCGGCGCCAGCGTGGTGGTGGTCGTGGGGCTGGTCGTCGGCGGTGTCGTGCTCGTGCAGTCGCAGTCCGACAAGGACAGCGCTTCGAGCGACTCGAAGGCGTCGGGCCACTTCGTCACCGGCAAGGACGGCGTGAAGACCTGGAAGGGCACGCTGGGCCGTACGCATGTCACCAAGACCGTGAACTACCCGATGGAGCCCCCGGTCGGCGGCAACCACAACCCGGTCTGGATGAACTGCAACGGCGACGTCTACACCAAGGCGATCAAGAACATGAACGCCGTGCACTCCCTGGAGCACGGCGCGGTCTGGGTGACGTACAACAGCAAGGCCTCGGACGCCGACGTGAAGGCCCTCGCGGCGAAGGTCAAGAAGACCCCGTACACGCTGATGAGCCCGGTCGCCGACCAGAAGGACCCGATCATGATGAGTGCCTGGGCGCACCAGCGCACGGTCACGAGCGCGAGCGACCCGAACGTCGACAAGTTCTTCGAGGCGTACGTCCAGGGCAAGCAGACCCCGGAGCCGGGGGCCGCCTGCACCAACGGTCTCGCGCAGTGAGCCGGATGCGTCAGATGAAGCAGGTCGGCTGGATCGCGGGAACCTCGGCGGCGGTGCTCGTCGCGGCCGGTGCCATCACCTACGCGGTCGCGGAGGACGGCGGCTCGGACACGGACGCGCCGTCCGCGAACTCCGCGGACGCGGGCTTCGCCCGGGACATGGCGGTCCATCACCAGCAGGCCGTCGAGATGTCGTACATCGTGCGCGACCGCACCAAGAACGAGGAGGTGCGGCGGCTCGCGTACGACATCGCACAGACGCAGTCCAACCAGCGCGGCATGCTGCTCGGCTGGCTCGATCTGTGGGATCTGCCGAAGGTGTCGTCGGCCGCGCCGATGACGTGGATGGGCATGGGCGACATGGCCTCCGGCAAGGACGGCGCGCTGATGCCCGGCATGGCGACCAACACCCAGCTGAAGAAGCTGAACACGCTGAGCGGCAAGCAGGCCGAGATCCTCTACCTGCAGCTGATGACCTCCCACCACCAGGGCGGCATCCACATGGCCAAGGGCTGCGTGGAGAAGTGCACGGTCGACGTGGAGAAGAAGCTCGCGCAGGGCATGGTCGACGCGCAGCAGTCGGAGATCGAGCTGATGGCGGACATGCTGAAGGCGCGCGGCGCGACGGCGGACCAGTAGGGCCTGTCCGGCGAGGGGTGATGGGGTCCGTGGCAGTGCCCGGGCCCCATCACCCCTCCGCCGACGGTTCGTCAGTTCCGCCGGCGTCCGCGCGGTGGTCGCGGTGTCGAGGTCGAGGAAGACCCGCAGGGCGATCACCTCCCGCTGCCGCCGCGGCAGCCCGCGCAGCAGGGCCGGCAGCGTGGGGTCGAGGCCGGCGGGGTCCGGCCCCGGGGTCTCGGCGTCGCGGCCGTCGAGGGCGACCTCGTGGCGGCGCCGACGCCACCACGAGACGCGGGTGTTGAGCGCCGTGCGCACCACCCAGGCCCGCGGGGCGGGGTGGCCGCGCACTCTGGGCCATGACGCCCAGGCCCGGGCGAACGCCTCGGCGACCAGGCCCTCGGCCGGCTGCCGGTCGCCCACCGCGGCGAGGACCGCCCGCAGGCAGACGTCCCGGCCGCACCGGTAGAACTCCTCGAACTCCAGCTGCTTCACACCCTCTATACGCCGCGGGGTCGCGATGCGCTTACAGAAGACGGGGTTCCCTTGACGGCAGGTTTTTCCCGGACATAGGGATAACCCTCGATCTGGAGCAAGACCCTCTCCATATCACCCCAAAAACCCCTTTTTCGCGGCCACTTGAGGTTTCCTTGACCTTTTCCATCCCCTGGCATGAACGGTTCATCGCCAGAGTGACCCCGAGCGTGATCCATCCCCTGTGTCCTCTTTCGGCACAGCGGTTCACCGATCACGAACGACCACACATGCGAAGAACCGCATCGCAGGGGGTTCTATGAGATCCAGTCGCACCGCAATACGCGCCGGAGTGAGCATGGCAGCGACACTGCCACTGCTCGCCGGTGCGCTGGCGGTCGGAATACCCGCGGCTCAGGCCGCGGACAGCCCCAGCCGTGACACGCTCGCGGGCACCAGGCCCGCGTGGGCCACGGCGAAGGCGGACAAGGGGGCCACCTCCAACGGCTCCCAGGTCTCCGCCCGGGTCTACCTCGCCGGCCGGAATGCCGCCGGTCTGGCCGCGTACGCCAAGGCCGTGTCCGACCCGTCTTCGGCCTCGTACGGCAAGTACCTCAGCGCCAAGAAGTCGCAGCAGCGTTTCGGCGCCACCAAGGCGCAGGTCGCCGCGGTGAAGTCGTGGCTGAAGTCGGCGGGTCTGACGGTCACCGGCACCACGCAGCACTACGTCTCCGTGACCGGTGACGTGGCCGCCGCCGAGAAGGCGTTCGGCACCCAGCTGCACAACTACGCCAAGAGTGGCAAGACCTACCGTGCGCCGTCGAAGACGGCCTCGGCCCCCGCGGCCCTGAACGGCGCCGTCCTGACCGTCACCGGCCTGGACAACGCCCCGCACAAGGCGAGCCACAAGGACCAGCTGCCGCCGCCGGACGCCGTGTTCCGCAACTCCGGGCCGTTCTCGTCGTACTACGGCTCGAACACCGCGAGCACGCTGCCGAGCGCGTACGGCCAGAAGATCCCGTACGCGGTCAAGGGTTACACCGGCAAGCAGCTGCGTGCCGCCTACGGTGCCGGCAAGCGCACCGGCAAGGGTGTGCGGGTCGCCATCACCGACGCGTACGCCTCGCCGACCATCGCCTTCGACGCGGCCACCTACGCCAAGAAGCACGGTGACGCGGCCTACAGCAGCAGCCAGCTGCGGCAGGTCCTGCCGAAGAAGTACACGAAGACCGAGGAGTGCGGGGCCGCGGGCTGGTACGGCGAGGAGACCCTCGACGTCGAGGCCGTGCACGCGGTCGCGCCCGGCGCGGACATCACCTACGTCGGCGCCGCGTCCTGCTATGACGACGATCTGCTCGACTCGCTCAACAAGATCGTCGACGGGCACCTCGCCGACATCGTCTCCAACTCGTGGGGCGACATCGAGGCGAACCAGACGCCGGACCTCGCGGCCGCCTACGACCAGGTCTTCCAGTTCGGCGCGGTCGAGGGCATCGGCTTCTACTTCTCCTCCGGTGACAACGGCGACGAGGTCGCCAACACCGGTGTGAAGCAGGTCGACACCCCGGCCAACTCGGCGTGGGTGACCGCGGTCGGCGGTACCTCGCTGGCCGTCGGCAAGGGCGACAAGTACCTGTGGGAGACCGGCTGGGGAACCGAGAAGGCCTCGCTGTCCGCGGACGGCAAGAGCTGGACCGACTTCCCGGGCGCCTACACCTCGGGTGCGGGCGGTGGCACCAGCAAGACCGTGCCGGCGCCGTACTACCAGAAGGGCGTCGTGCCGGACGCGCTCGCCAAGCTGAACAACGCGGCCGGTAACCGGGTCGTCCCGGACATCGCGGCGATCGCGGACCCGAACACCGGTTTCAAGGTCGGCCAGACGCAGACCCTCCCCGACGGGACCCAGGCGTACGACGAGTACCGGATCGGCGGCACCTCGCTGGCCTCCCCGGTGATCGCGGCCGTCCAGGCCCTGGCGCAGGAGGCCCGCGGCGGCAAGCCGATCGGCTTCGCCAACCCGTCGATCTACTCGAAGTACGGGTCGAAGCTGTACCACGACGTGACGGACACCCCCACGGGTACCGAACTCGCCGTGGCACGCGTGGACTTCGCCAACGGCTACGACGCGACAGGTGGCCTGCTCACCTCCGTCCGCAGCCTCGGCAAGGACGCCTCGCTGAAGGCCGTGAAGGGCTACGACGACGTCACCGGCGTGGGCTCGCCCACCACCGGATACGTCGAGTCCTACCGTCGCCACTGACGGCTTGACCGTCTGACGACAGCTCTGCGCCCGCCCCTCGGAGACGAGGGGCGGGCGTACGTGTTTCAGCTCCCCTTATACCGGGCGGGGGTAAGGTGCGGGCATGACGACGAGCGGCAGGGGGCGGTACGGGCAGCGGTTGCTGCTGTTCGCCGCGCTGCTCTTCGGGATCCTCACCATGCACACGCTGGGGCATCCGTCGGGGCACGGGCAGGACACCGGCGCAGGGCACATGTCGTACGCCTCGCACGCCATGGACGCGACACCCGGCCCGCAGGACATGACCGAGGCCGTCGTGCGCCTCGACGCGCTGACCACCGAAATGCCGCCGATGAGCGGCATGGACCCGCTCTCCGTCTGCCTCGCCGTCCTGCTCGGCGGCTTCACCCTCTTCCTCCTGCTGCTCGCGACAGCCCTGGGTCGCCCGGGCCCGGCCGCCGTCCACCCCGCCGTGCTGTCGCGGGTGCTGCGCGCCCTGTGGCCCGCCCCACCCCCGCCGAGAACCCTGCTGTCCCGTCTGTCGGTGCTGCGCATCTAGGCCGGCGCACCGGCCGCTCAGGGCTGCCCGTACGGAGGGGGAACCTCCGCGTCGCGAGGTGGGAACCTCAAGATGTCGCGCGGTGCACCACGAGCGGCGGAAGCGCCCATCCGCACGCAACACCACCACGACGAGGTGTCACTCAGTCATGCGCACTCACACGCGTCGCACCCTTCTCGGTGCGTCGATCGCCGCCGCCGGCACGGGAATCCTGGCCGCCTGCTCCGGCTCCGGCCACGCGGGCCACGACGGAAACAGCGGGAACGGCAGCGGCTCCCCCGCCGCCCCGAAGGGGTACGTCGACCCGGCGGGCAGCGAGGTCGCCGCCGCCGAGAAGAAGCGCGGCTCCGGCCCCCTCCGCGAGGTCCGGCTCACCGCCGCCCCGGCCTCCCTCGACCTGGGCGGCCCTACGGTCAGGTCCTGGGCGTACGGCGGCGAGCTGCCCGGCAAGGAGGTCCGCGTCACCGCCGGCGACACCCTCGCCCTCACGCTCGCCAACCATCTCCCCGAGGCCACCTCCCTGCACTGGCACGGCATCGCGCTGCGCAACGACATGGACGGGGTACCCGGTCTCACCCAGCGCGCGGTCAAGCCGGGGGCGGACCTGACGTACCGCTTCGCCGTTCCGCACGCGGGGACGTACTGGTTCCATCCGCACTCGGGCACCCAACAGGACCGCGGCCTGTACGCGCCGCTGATCGTCGAGGACCCCAAGGAGCCTCTTTCGTACGACAAGGAGTGGGTCGTCGTCCTCGACGACTGGGTCGACGGGGTGGACGGATCCACGCCGGACGCCGTGCTGGCGGAGCTGCGCGGCGGGATGGGCGACGGCGCCGGCATGGACCACTCCGGGCACGACATGTCCGGCATGGCGATGCGGATGGACGCGTCGCCGAAGCCGTCCGGTTCCTCCGGGCCCTCGCGCATGATGACGGGCGCCGACAGCGAGTTGCTGGGCAACGACGCCGGGGATGTCGCGTATCCGTACTACCTGGTCAACGGGCGTACGGCGGCGGCGCCTTCGGTCTTCCGGGCCCGACCCGGCGACCGCGTCCGGATCCGGATCATCAACGCGGGCGGCGACACCGCCTTCCGGGTCGCCCTCGGCGGGCACGAGATGACGGTGACGCACACGGACGGCTTCCCCGTGCGCCACGCGAAGACCGACGCCCTGCTGCTGGGCATGGGCGAGCGCTACGACGTCCTGGTCACCGCCGGCGACGGCGTCTTCCCGCTGACCGCGCTCGCCGAGGGCAAGAAGGCGTCGACGCATGCGCTGCTGCGCACCGGCGGCGGCTCGGCGCCCTCCGCCGCCGGGCGCCCGAGGGAACTGGACGGACGGCTGCTGACCGCCGACAAGCTGAAGGCGGACGATTCGGTGGCGCTGAAGGAGAAGGAGCCTGACCGCACGGTGCGGCTCCAGCTCACCGGCGGGATGGCGAAGTACGACTGGGCCTTCGACAAGAAGCCCTACCGTGCGGATCAGCGGCATCCCGTGCGAGCCGGGGAACGCGTGCGGCTCGTCTTCGCCAACTCGACCTCGATGTGGCATCCCGTCCATCTGCACGGGCACACCTTCGCCCTGGCGAACGTGGTGGGCGGGCCGCGCAAGGACACCGCCGTCGTGCTGCCGAACGGGACGCTGACCGTCGACTTCGACGCCGACAATCCGGGGCTGTGGATGGTCCACTGCCACAACGTGTACCACTCGGAGGCCGGGATGATGACGGTGCTCGGGTACCGCAGCCGCTGATTTCGGGGGTGGGGCGCGTCGACGTGGGGCGCCCCACGCCCATTGTGTCGCACTGACGATTACACTGGGCCGCGTGCCTCAACTACGCCTCGCCCTGAATCAGATCGACTCGACCGTCGGCGATCTCGCCCAGAACGCCGAGGCGATCGTCCGCTGGACCCGGCACTCCGCCGAGCAGGGAGCGCACCTGGTGGCGTTCCCCGAGATGGTGCTGACCGGGTACCCCGTCGAGGACCTGGCCCTGCGGTCGTCCTTCGTCGAGGCCTCCCGCACGGCCCTGCGCGACCTGGCCGCGCGGCTCGCCGACGAGGGATTCGGAGAGCTGCCGGTGATCGTCGGCTACCTCGACCGGTCCGAGACCGCGCAGCCGAAGTACGGGCAGCCGGCCGGCTCCCCGCGGAACGCCGCCGCCGTGCTGCACGGGGGGCGGGTGGCGCTGACCTTCGCCAAGCACCACCTGCCGAACTACGGCGTGTTCGACGAGTTCCGGTACTTCGTGCCCGGCGACACCATGCCGGTCGTGCGCGTGCACGGGGTGGACGTGGCCCTCGCCATCTGCGAGGACCTCTGGCAGGACGGCGGCCGCGTACCGGCCGCCCGGTCCGCCGGGGCCGGGCTGCTGATCTCCATCAACGCCTCGCCCTACGAGCGCAACAAGGACGACACCCGGCTGGAGCTGGTCCGCAAGCGGGCCCAGGAGGCCGGGTGCACCACCGCCTACCTCGCCATGATCGGCGGGCAGGACGAGCTGGTCTTCGACGGGGACTCCATCGTCGTCGACCGCGACGGTGAAGTCGTCGCGCGGGCACCGCAGTTCGCCGAGGGCTGCGTGGTCCTGGACCTGGATCTTCCGGCTGCCGCCGCGTCGCCGGTGGAGGGTGTCGTCGACGACGGGCTGCGCATCGAGCGCCTGGTCCTGTCCGAGGAACCGCTGCCCGCGTACGAGGCCGAGCTCGCGGGCGGGTACGCGGAGCGGCTCGACGACGACGAGGAGATGTACTCGGCGCTGGTGGTCGGGCTGCGGGCGTATGCGGCGAAGAATGGTTTCAGGTCCGTTCTCATCGGGCTGTCGGGCGGGATCGACTCCGCGCTCGTCGCCGCGATCGCGTGCGATGCGCTGGGCGCGCAGAACGTGTACGGCGTCTCGATGCCGTCGAAGTACTCGTCGGACCACTCCAAGGGCGACGCGGCGGAGTTGGCGCGGCGGACGGGGCTGAACTTCCGGACCGTGGCGATCGAGCCGATGTTCGACGCGTATATGTCGTCGCTCGGGCTGACGGGGCTGGCGGAGGAGAACCTGCAGTCCCGTCTGCGGGGCACCATGCTGATGGCGATCTCCAACCAGGAGGGGCACATCGTGCTGGCTCCGGGGAACAAGTCCGAGCTGGCGGTGGGGTATTCGACGCTGTACGGCGACTCGGTGGGGGCGTACGGGCCCATCAAGGACGTGTACAAGACGTCGATCTTCCGGCTCGCGGAGTGGCGGAACCGGGCGGCGGCGGAGCGGGGGCAGACGCCGCCGATTCCGGAGAACTCGATCACGAAGCCGCCCAGTGCGGAGCTGCGTCCCGACCAGGTCGATACGGACTCTCTTCCGGACTACCCCGTCCTGGACGCCATCCTTGAGCGGTACGTCGACCGGGACGAGGGGGCCGACACCATCGTTGCGGCCGGGTTCGATCGGGAGCTCGTCGTGAAGACGCTCCGGATGGTCGACACGGCCGAGTACAAGCGACGCCAGTACCCGCCGGGCACCAAGATCTCCGCAAAGGGCTTCGGCAAGGACCGCCGACTGCCGATCACGAACCGGTGGCGGGAGGCAGGCGGCGCCTGACGCCTCGGGCGCCGTTCGCGGTGCGGTGTGTTGTGTTGTGGGTCGGGTCCGTGCCGTCTGCTGGCGTGGGCGCCGTTCGCGTGGGGGCCGGTGGGTGGGTCGGGTCCGTGCCGTCTGCTGGCGTGGGCGCCTGTCGCAGGGGGTGCGGTGGGTGGGTCGGGTCCGTGCCGGTACGTCTTGCCCGTCGCCGCGTGGGCGTACTGCCCGGGGGCCGAGCATGGCGAAACTTGGCTGGGAGCCTGCTACGCGACGGGCAGAGACGTACCGGCACGGACCCTTCCGTGCGTACGCGACTGCGGGTGCGTGGGGGCGCGCGGACGCCGCTTCACTGCGGGTGCGTGGGGCGGCGGATGGCCGGCGAAGCCGCGTCGCTGCGGGCAATCGTGCGGTTCAGGGCGGCTGCCCACCCGCGCTGCGGGGGTGCGTGTGCCGCCGGGTGGCCGGCGAAGCCTCG